>JBCCDL010000499.1:0-4993 GCA_039030815.1 Cyanobacteria bacterium P01_A01_bin.83
GGTGGTGCATCCTTAAATCCTGGTCGAGAAAAGCTAGAGGTAAAATACTCAACACCCTTAAACGTTTCCCCAGGGCAATAGTCTTTATATTTACTCTCCTTAGCTAACGGGTGAGGATATTCCAAAGGAATTTCATTAACCTTCGTTATGCAGCCTTGTCCTTGAGGAATAATTATCTTTCTTTCCCGTAATGATCCTTGCACCATGCGATTAGCAATATGCACTACAGGTGATTCTGGACTATCTTCTGTTGGCTGCCAATAGTGCAAAATCTCTTTAGTTTCTGGATCACAAAACAACCCAATCTCTCGATTGAGTCGATAGCCAACTTCACCATACTCAGGATGAGGTTTAAGCAGCACTTTGGTGGCATTCATGCCGATGATCGAGCATAGTTTCTGTTTCGGTTGTCCTGGGGCTTCTGTCCACCAGATATCACCCGACCAACTATAGTAAATTTGTCTGCCGTGATTCTCTCGGTAGAAAGTTAAGGTGCTGTATTCAAAATCTCGATCAAAATCCATCATTTAGAGTCGTGTCCTAATGCTGGAATTATAGAACCTTTTGCCTCCTAGATATAAAGAGATTGCACCATTGTTTTAGACTAATAAATAATTCTACTCCTTTAAAATAGGCGATCGCAATGAATCAGATCAATCCTAATCAGATAGAAGGCATTTATGAGGTTTGTATTGGTGTTAGCGATCCTAACCCGATGATTCAATATTGGTCGCAGTTTGGTTATCGGGTTGGACAGTCAGGAGAATTATCAGCTTCAGCAGCGAAAAACTTATATGGTGTAGATTCTGCCTTGCAGTCTGTGAGACTTAATCATCAAAATGCCGATCACGGTTTGATTCGCCTAATGGTCTGGGAAAATCCAATTAATGAAGGCTTAAAGTTGACACCAATGAAGGTTAAGGGCAACCGTTGGGCAACTAGTTTAACTGCTGAGGTATTAAAGATTCTCAACCATGCGGAAAAAGCTGAGACGCAGGGTTTTCCTATTAGATATATCAACCCTCAATGGAGTGTAATTTACCAAGATCCTAAAGGAGTTCCTTTCATTGATCGCCTAGTGGGTGTTAGAGAAATGATGCTACTGCAACCCTTAACGCGACAGGTTTTCTTTCAACGATTTAATTATACTGTCCCCGAATACGGCAATATTAACCCTGAAGCAGCTTTTCCAACCAGTCAAGTTACTCATATGGGCATGGTTATTCAAGACGATAGTAAAGAAACTCTCCGATTTTATGAAGAAGTACTAGGATTACTTCGTACTCAAGATGATATAGAAAGTACCTATGAAGATTCCCAAGGTGCAAGACAGATTTTTGATCTACAACCTGGAGAAAAATTCTGGGTAACAGCTTTTGATGATCCACGATCTTCGGCTACAGACTGGCAACTTGCTCGTTCTGGTAGGATGTATATTATTCGCTTTCCTGAATCAATAAAGTTAGAAAGTCATTTTAATAAAGCAAAACCTGGCTGCCTGGGAATGTCTCTCTATACCTATCGTGTTGGAGATCTCAAGGAATATTTTAAGCGTGTTAAAAGCAGTAAGGCATCACAAGTTACAGAAATAATCTCTAATGAGTTTGGAGAGGAGAGTTTTTCTTTTATTTCCCCTGATGGTTATTATTGGACTTTGATTGGGCAATAAACCAGAAGCGAAGTATCTAAGTATCTTAGTTTTAAAAGTCAAAACAGACTATTTTTCATCCTTTAATTAAACCGTAATGCGATCAGTCAGCTACGGGTCGCGTAATCGCTAAATTATCCAACTAATAATGATAACGACACTGTAAAAAAATTAGCTTGTCATTACCGATTTGATATACAAGTCGATGTTCCTGGGTAATTCTTCTCGACCAACGAGATCCAGGAAGATATTTTAGTTTCTCAGGTTTACCAATCCCTTTCATCGGATCTGCAATTGTAGCCTCAATCAAATCCAAAACTCTATCGCAGATTTTACGATCTTTTTTTGCCCGCCAGCGTAAATCATCGCGAAATTGAGAATCAAAAACAACAATTCTATCGCTCAACACCCAACTCCTGACAAAGCTCGCCTAGGCTTTCCGATTTTGTCTCTGGTTCATTCTCGATGGCATCTGCCCTTTCCATAGCTGCCATTAGTTTATGTGCATTGGCAGGAGATCTTAATAGATGCAAGGTTTCTAAGATATTGGCAAGTTCATCAGCCGCTAAGATTGCCACGTCTTCTTTACCTTGTCGAGTAACGATGGTGACGCTTCGATCTGCGATCGCTTCATCAAGTATTGAAGCTAGATTTTGGCGCAGATTGGTATAGTTTGTCTGTTTGGCTAACATATAAATAAGTACATATATCTGTACTTAAGATAGCAAATAATTTAAGCAGTATAAAGAATATGCGATCGCCTGTCTCTTTTCTTTTTGTATTAATGCGATCATATTTTAAAGATACTGAATTAACTTTTCAACTAGTAAATGAACAGTTGTAGAAGGATTAATATTGTGTTTTTTAATCAGCTTGTCAGTTTTATCAGTATACTTAACTATCTTTTCGTCATGGCTATCCCAAAGTGTAGCTGCATTTTTAATAGCCTGTTCTTGCGAATCCTCAAACTTTCTATAAAGTTGAATATCTGATTTATCGTATCCCTCCTTCAACTTTGAAGTAAGCATGGACTTGTAACTACTACGATGAGTTTGACTGGAATAATCAGAAAAATGTAGAAGAAACCATAATTCAAAAGCATCGTTAGAAATAGCTAAATCAAAATTATTATTACAAGCAAATATAATTGCTTCATTAAAATTTTGCTGATTATTGTTTTCCTTTTTAATATCTCTGTCGAAAACACACCAAACTTCATCTCTATTGCTAGTCTTGTTGATTCTATAATTTCCATCTTCATCTACTATCTTCTTTGTTTCTTAGACTAAACTTAAAGATACTTTACCTGCTCCAACAACATCTATCTTAACTTTAGTTTTAATTTGTCTGCCTAAAGCTTCAAAGTAATTAGGTTCGGTTTCTGTTCCTTCACACACTATTAAAAAACGTTTCTTGGGTTTTCCTCTTCTACCTTTGGTTTTATTTCTATCTCTGTAAGCTTGTTTCCGCTTATTTTTTTTGTTTCTCTTCGATCCCTGCATTATGTTCGGCTATCAAACTTTTAATATCTCCAATAAAAGGTATTGCTCCATATCTTCCTTTAATGTAGTCATATTCAAATGAAGCATCATTGGGAAGCTCGTATTCAACTAATGAATATAAATCTGTAGCTTCATAACGATCTTTTTCTGCAAACCATATTTGATCTTTTCTAAATAGTTTATTATTTAGTAAGTTTGTATCGTGAATCATAAAAATAAGCTGGGCATTATTTGGATTGGTTTCTTGAGAATTAAATAGTTTAACTATAGTTTTAGTTATTAGAGGATGAAGTCTCGCATCTAGCTCATCAATTAACAAGACTCTTCCTTTCTTCAATGTGTAGAGAATTGGTCCTGCAAACGCAAATAATTTTCTTGTTCCTTCAGATTCATTTTCGTCGAAGTCAAATTCTTCAGTAGAGCTAATCATTCCTTGAGAATCATATTTATTATGAATCGTTACAATATTAATTCTCTCTATATTTTCAAGTTCGCCAATTTTGCTTCCTTGTATAGTAACCAAATTTTCTAAAACCTCTTTAGGAAAATTATCCAATGGTATTTTTGTTTTGAGAGGTAACAAATCATTTATATTTAAATCTAGTTTTTTTATTAAAGATATAATGTCCTGCTTATATTTTAAATTATCCATCAACTCTAAAGTATGTATGTTATCTAGATTATTGCCAATACCCGATAGAACTCCTAAGCGTTGAAACCATAGCAAAATTTGTTCTGATACTTTTCCATTGAACTGTGCAGCTACAGACAAAAATAAAGCATTAGGTCTTGTTTTTGACTCTAATAATTTCCCTTCAGAAAATCTTTTTAGAACATTAAAATCTTGTCCTTCACGCTCAAAATATTTATATTCTTTTGATGTAGGAGTATAGAATAACCACTCAGAAACTACTTTTTTTTGGTTTAGTTCAAAACCATATCTATATATTTTTTTATCTAATAAAAAAACTATTTCAAAAAAAGATGGTTTGTCTTCTGTATCTGTAGATAAGCGAAATCTATCGACTTTAATAGAATCTGTGATTTGAGTACGAGATGAAGAGTTAAGTACGAACCAACGCATGAAGCCGATCGCTTTAACTAGATTACTTTTACCACTGGCATTTGCGCCATAAACCGCAGCACTCTTGAGTAGATTTAATTCGTTATTTACCTGAAAGACATTATCTCGATCTAATCTTGTATGTATACCCAAATCTGTCGCCACCATACTGAAGGTGACTGTGTCTTTGAATGATAGATAGTTACCAACACTGAACTCTATCAGCATACAGATACAAAATAGGGTATAATTATAGCTATGCAATCATACTAACTTTTAACGCCCTAAACAAGCTTAAGGCATTAAATTATCTTGACTTCATAATGTAACCATTGAGTTTATTACTATAAAAAAGCGATTAATTTAACTAAACATTATTAGCGACAAACTTATTAGTAGCCAGCAACAAATACAAACAAGGAATCACACCGACGGTTGAACTTTTCCATAAGGTCGTTTTAAATACTTCCCACTAGGAGAACCAATAACTTTTCCGTGATCGTAAATCAGATTACCTCGCAGAAATGTATTCTTGATCCTTCCCGTCAATTCCATCCCTTCAAAAGGAGTGTAACCCTGTTGGGATTGTGATTCGGCAGCACTAACCACAAAAGTTTCATCAGGATCAAGAATTACTAGATCGGCATCATAACCCAAGGCAATATCTCCTTTCTCCCATAAGCCGAAACGTTGAGCAGGATTCCAACACAGTAATTCCGCCATATAGTTGTAGGACATGCCGCGCTTGCTACCTTCACTAAAAATGCTAGAGAGCAAATA
>JBCCDL010000500.1:0-4991 GCA_039030815.1 Cyanobacteria bacterium P01_A01_bin.83
AATGTCTTTAGCAGTGGCACCAGGGCTAATATTAAACCAGCTATTATGTTGCTGTTTAACCTGCCAGGTTATTTGAGGATGGCACAGAGCAATTTGCTGGATTAGCTTTTGAATCTCCTTAAGCTGTTGTGGTAAAGGCGGTAAGGCGCGACGACGGACGGGAATTCTAGCAAATAAATTGGAGACAGTGACAATAGTACCCGTGGCGATCGCCACTAGGGATTCTTGGGTTGCTTGAGCTTTTTGATAGGTAACTTTCCAACCCATCGCGGCAGGATGTTTGGCTCGACTACAGATAGTCAAATCTGCTACCTGAGCAATGCTGTGTAGTGCTTCTCCCCGAAACCCCAAGCTAGTAATGTGCCATAAGTCTTGTTGAGTGCGAATTTTGCTTGTACTGTGGGGTTTAGCGCAGACTCGTAGATCCTCCAACAACATTCCTGTGCCATTATCCGCTACCTGAACCTGCCATAACTGAGGATTTAAGGCGATCGCAATTCTGCTGGCTCCTGCATCAAGAGCATTTTCCACTAGCTCCCTAATTACTGCCGCCAGAGAATCAATTACCTCCCCCGCCGCAATAAGATCGATTACTTCATCTGGTAGAGTCTGGATCTCTGATGCCATCATTCCTTAACTAGAGAGTTGAGTTCTCTCTCATCTTCTAATTAAACTGATACTATTTTTTTTACCTTGGATGCAAGTTAAACTAAGAAATTTAAAATATCTACAAAAACAGCGATCGCATTTATCATCATAATTGAGGAGATAGCGCTGTAAATTTATCCTCATCAGCTAGATATGTTTACCATTATTGATTATCGCTCTCTCAACAGTACTTCCCCTCAGTACATCTTATACTGGCACATTAGCAAAGCGGTTTTGAGTCGCAGTTCTTAGAATATCAAAATTAGTTGGTGATCGCACTTTAATGATTTGGATTCAGAGATTAAATATTTGCAATTACAATTGTGTGTTTTTTTTTCTGATAAAACACCATTAAAGTTTGCAACTTTAAGCAAAAAGTCGAGAATTTAGCACTGAGTAATTCTCAAGCAACCTGTCTATATAGGTTTGAGAAATCTAAAACTTAAGAAGCTTAAATGAAGCGTTGTTTACAGCGTCTCAAAGTTATTATCTGGGTTCGATGAGTTGGCTAAATATTGCTGAGAAATAGACCAGGCTGTATTTACAAGTTGCATTGCCCTTTCTGAACCGTCTAAATCGGGATGATATTTGAACCCCATTTTGCGATATGCCGAGCGACCAAAAGCAATAAAAGCCACAGCGTACCAGATTACGTCCAAACCATCGACAATATAATTATGATAGGTTTTGTATTCCTCTAAATAGCCGCCAACCAGTTTTTGATAGATGATATCAGCATTGGGCAAGGTCTTCTTTATGTCCTCAATGCTAATTGAATATTGAGAATAATCTGTAGCTGGTTTCCTTGAAGGTTCTATTGGTACCGAATTGATTTTTTGATTAGCTTTTTGTTGCTGGAATAAAGGTGAATTAAGTAAAGCTTGTTTATTGTATTCAATTGATTCGGCTGAAACCGAAGAGTAAAGAGTACTAAGCAAATCTTGGCTGTCCTGACATTCGTTATGTAACTCTAAAAATTCTTGAGATAGATTAGCAATGCGCTCTAGCTTATCTAGTTTTGGTCTTAATTCTTCGGCTTTAGTGTATAGATTTAAAGCAGATTCGTCTAATTCATTGCGGCGTTGTTGCTGCTGTTGAAGCTCCGATTCCAGTTCGACTATCCTTTGTCTAACTTGTGCTTGCTCTGCCTGATTAGCTTGCTGTTCTAGCTCAATCTGTTCTAATTGAGACTTTATTTGAGCTATAGTCTCTTTGATGTCCATACGTTAATTGACAGGAATAAATATTAGGTGAGGAATCTGATTATTTGAGTATTAAGGGAAAATTTTACGGTACTTGTAAATTATTTTAATCAGAACCTATTTGATTGTCAGAAAACATTAGACCTCTTGCAATATTCATTCCATAGTGTGATGAGTGCCAATTGAGTGTAAATTAAGCAGCCAGAGACAACTCATAGTTATATAGTGCTGCGATCAAATTACACCGTAGGTTGTAACGACAACGTCTGTTCCGATATCGCCCAGCCAAAATCCGAAAAATCTTCAAGCTGCGATTGATCTGCTCAATACCAATCCGCTCTTGGCTCAAAGCACGATTATAATCGCGCTCTAACGGTGTTAACTCTCCGAAGAATCATTATCACATTCGCAACTAATCTGAGTATAACTTAGATACTGATAACGAATTTAATAATAGCTCTCATAGCGATCGCTCTTCTTGATTTATAGATATAGCGTTTCTCTAATAAGTGAGGTACATTAATGAGGACGCGATGTCGCCATGCGATGGCGACATTTCAGAGGACACCTCGCCACAAAGGGCTTGCCCGCATATACTTGGTTCAGGCGCTCGTGATGTCCGTGCCGTCCGTTCGGAACGAGAGAAAAGTTAAAACCTTTTACCCTTTTAATACGATTACGAAAACTTGCAGGAGGCTCAAATAAATAACTGAGCGATCGCAAATCACTTGCTCCCCATTAACTTTCATTCCATCAATACTAGATATAATAGAAGTAGATTAGCCATTCCATATCTGGGGGAGGGCAAAATGAAAACTAACACTTCAAAATTTGTTTTTAGCTGGTTTAATTCCTTAATACTTGCGATTGCCATCGTGATTCTCGCTGCCGTATCCACTGCTAAAGGAAAAAATAATGCCAGTGCCGCTGATGTGCCTTCAATACCCAATAATGTGATTAATGGGTTATTTACCCCCACTCAAGCTGACCGATTTTTCCAAACTGGAAGAGAAGATTTTGAGCAGGAAGTAAAAACTTTCAACCATCCCCAACTATATTTGGGAGATGACCTACTGCGGTTCGATCCTAAATTAATTGAACAGATGCAGCATCATCAACCTGTTACCAATTTTCAGTCTGATCATCAGCAATATGAGTTACACTCAGACGATATTAATTATTAAGCACTATTAAGCACATCCTTAATTACCTGAAGTAAAGTTTGAGTAGTATAGGGTTTGGCTAAAAAGCTCTGAATCTTGAGATTGCGACCGCCAAAAGTTTGATTGCTAAAATTACGACCGCTGAGGGCAATAATTTTTACTTGAGGGTTAATTTTTTGTAGTGTTTCAATGGCAGTTGCGCCGTCCATCCCAGGCATGAGCATATTCATCAGCACTAGCTCAACCTCAGCCTGATTCTGCACATAAGATGCGATCGCTTCAATACCATCATTGGCGGTGATAACTCGATAGTTATGAGTTTCTAAAGAGGCTTTGGTAATTTCGCGAATAGTCGCTTCATCGTCTACCACTAAAATCACCTCATTGTTGCCTTTAGGAATAGACAAGATTTCACTCTGATTCGTAGCGGTGGATTCTGCCGCAGGTATCATAATATTGAATTGAGATCCTTGATTTACTTCGCTAATCACGTTGATGAAGCCACCATGACTTTCGACAATATTACTTACTGTGGCTAACCCTAACCCAGTACCTCCTTTTGTTCCTTTAGTAGTAAAAAATGGTTCAAAAATTTGCTCAAGATCCTGGGGTGGAATCCCCATTCCCGTATCAACAATGGAAATTGCTACATAGGAGCCAACCTTAGCTTGAGGATGAGATTGAACATAAATTTCATCGAGGATCAAATTAGCGGCAGATATATCAAGAGAACCGCCATCAGGCATAGCATCTCTTGCATTAATTACCAAATTGAGTAAAACCTGATGAATTTGGGTGGCATCACCACAAACCGCCCAGAGATTAGATGCCACATCTGTATGAATCTTGATGGTTTTAGGGAAAGTCTCTCTGGCAATTTGGTAAATATCTCTAATCAAATGCTTAACCTGCACTATTCCCCGCTTACCTTCAATACCACGGGCAAAAGATAAAACCTGTTGCACTAAAGCCGAACCCCGCTTAACGTTATTCTCCAACATCTTGATGATTTCCAGCGAGCGAGGATCGATCTGGGGCAGAGTTACGGGTAAAAGCTGAACACTCATTAGAATAGGTGTCAGGATATTGTTGAGATCGTGCGCTACCCCACTAGCCAAAGAACCTAAGCTTTCTAATCTTTGGTGGCGCAATGACTTTTCTGCCAGACGTTTTTTCTCGCTAATGTCGGCAACTACGCCCATCATTCTGGTGGGCTCCCCTTGAGAGTCAAGCAACACATGACCCCGAGCAGCAATCCAACGCTCTTGATGATTGGGTAAACTAATGCAGGTTTCAATTTCGTATAGTTCTGCCGCAGCAATTGCCTTGGTCGCCTTGGCATACATCTGTGCGCGAGCTTCAGGCTGAATCAGCTCTAGCACAGTATCTAAACTGTAACTATCTTGAGGCTCACAGCCTAAAATCAATTGAGCGCGTTCTGATAGCACCACCTTATTTGTGGTAATGTCCCAAATCCAGGTTCCCAGTGCCGCCGCATCTAGGGCGGTTCTCAGTTGAGTTTCTCTTTCCCCTAAAGTCTGCTCGGCTAAAATGCGATCGCTAATATCAATGCAAGAACCAATATAGCCCATAAATTCGCCACTCTCATCATAACGAGGAACTCCTTGGTTTAAAATCCAACGATATTCCTGATCAGCATTTTTATGACAATACTCCATGGTAAATTTTTGCCTAGCATCAAAGGAAGATGAATATATCTCCCAACAACTTGCTCTATCTTCAGGATGTATTCTTTGAACCCAGCCATTTCCCAATTCTTGCTCTAAAGTTCGTCCTGTAAAATCTAGCCAAGGTTGATTGAAATAAGTACATAGCTTACTATTATCCGACATCCAAATCATTACTGGGGCAGTATTTGCCATAGTTCTAAATCTGGATTCACTTTCTCTAAGGGCGATCTCTACTTTTCGGCGTTGTTCTAATTCAATTTGGGCTTGTTGGTACAGTTCGGCTTGCC
>JBCCDL010000501.1:0-4987 GCA_039030815.1 Cyanobacteria bacterium P01_A01_bin.83
CACAAAAAGGTGATTTTTTTCCCAACCAAGCTATATGCATGCAAATGCTCTTTTCTCTAGGCAACTACGACAATACAGCAGTTTTTATCTAATTGCTATTTATTAGCTTTAGTTAATTTACCAGATTAGGGGTTATGTCGGGCTTTTTACTTAAAAAATCAGCTATTTAATCCTCGACATGACCGAAGGTAATGGGATACAAGCCTCGTGCTTCTAGACAGGTGCTACGCACCAAGACGCGACTAGCGTCGCTTGCGCTACGCGCTGTACTTTTTGACTAAATATGATATAGTTTAGTCATGCTAACTCGCACTTATGAATTCAAACTCAAGCCAACAGCCGAACAAGTCTCTATCTTTGAGTCTTGGTTAATTGCTTGTCGCAAGGTTTATAACTACGCACTAGCAGAAAGAAAGGCATGGGTAAATTCAAGAAAGTGTGAAATCAATGCTTGTAGCATCCAGCAAGAATACATCATACCTGCGGATACAAAACGTCCTACTTTTGCTAGTCAATGTAAGGCTTTAACAAAAGCAAGAAAGGATTTTGAAGAATTGGGTAATGTTCACGTTCATGTCTTACAGGAAACACTAAAGCGACTAGAAAATGCTTTTGTGGCTATGTGGGATAGAGGATACGGTTTCCCAAGATTCAAGTCTACTCGTCGAATGAGGTCTTTTAACTTCAAACAAATGGGAGTTAAGCCAATCAAAAAAGGTGCAGTTAAATTGCCTAAAATTGGTTGGGTTAAGATGCACCAATCGAGAGAAATACCTAAAGGATTTGAACTGAAACAGGTTAGAGTCGTCAGACGTGCTTCGGGCTGGTATGCAATGCTAGTTCTCAAGTTGGATGTATCTATCCCAAATGAGTTGCCACACGGTCAACCACTGGGAATAGACTTAGGGCTGGAAAAATTTTTAGCTACAAGTACAGGTAAATTAGTTGCTAGACCAAAATTTTGGGGATCACTTCAAAGCAAGCTGAAATCGCTGCAACGAAAAATGAGCAGGAAGAAAAAAGGATCTAGTAATTGGAGAAAAGCTTGTACTAAAGTGTCTCGACTGCACGAACAAATATCTAATACCAGAAAAGATTTTCATTATAAATTGGCTAACCAATTGTGCGATGAGACTGGAATGGTGTTTGCTGAAGATTTAAACCTGAAAGCGATGTCTAGAGGAATGTTGCGAAAACATACTTTGGACGCTGGATTCGGTCAATTCTTGAGCATCCTTGAGTTTGTTTGTCACAAACGGGGAGTGTATTTTGAGCGTGTAGATCCAAGCCTAACCAGTCAAACTTGTCCGAGGTGTCAAACTGTAACGGGTAAAAAACTGCTATCAGAACGGGTACATTCTTGCCCTGAATGTGGCTATACAACAGATCGAGATGTAGCTGCGGCTCAAGTAGTAATGCAGCGTGGCATTAAATCTGTGGCGGTGGGGCGCACCGTCCAAGCCTCTGAAGGGGAAAGGTCTTAGAAGATCCCTGTGCAGGAGGAATCCCCGTCCGTTCTACGGCGGGGAGCGTCAAAACCAAATTAAGAATTAGTAGGCAAATTGTTCTGATTAAGCTGCATCATGTACCAAGTTAGTATACCTCCGATACCAGCGATCACCGCCAAGGCAAGCATCACAACAGTTAAGCCAAAACGGGTCTCTGCTTCGGCCGCTAAAACCAAGGGTAAAGACAGAGCAATGTTCACCGCGTTATTTTGCAAGCCAAAAACTTTACCTCGCATAGCTTCGGGGGTTTTACACTGAATCGTAGTTTGCATCGGGACCCCAACTAATGCGGCGAATGCGCCCAATAGTGCCGTCATGGCTAAAGCTAACCAGAGATTGCTAGTTGCTAAAGACAATCCCCCTAACGCTGCGGCAACACCAATAGAACCAACTAAACTTAACTGGGCACGTTTGATATTTTGTCCTCTGCTACCCAGAAATGCAGCACTGGCACCCATACCTACCCCTGCTGCTGCTAACAAGATGCCAAACTGATCCGCATCTAGTTGGGGAATTTGATCTGCCATACTGACGGCTAATACGGCTAAAGCGGCAAAGATTGAAAATAAAATCACTAGCTGAATTAAGGCATTACGAACCTGACTATTTTGTTGCAAATAATCAATGCCATCTTTAATATCGGCAAAAACGTGGGGTTGCTCCTTTTCCGAAGGCTGTAACTTCTCCCCTGTATCTAATGCTAATAAAACAACACCAGCGATCGCATATGCCCCGCCCACCAGAATTTCTTTACCAATGCTGCTGGGTAAATTTATCTGAGTCCCTAGGCTATCGGCAAGACTTAGTAATGGCTCTCCAATGGCAAATCCAATAATCAGCAACGCCATCATAGTTGTGGTGTAGAGGGAGTTGGCTGCCAATAGATCTTGCTCTTTGACAATTAAAGGAATTACCGCTTGTTCGGCAGGGGCAAAAAACTGGGTGAAGGTAGAAACTGCAAAAGTGATTAGCAACATTAGGGCAAAACTTAAAGCAAGATTGCCCCCAAGACTCTTTCCTGCGGAGAAAAATAATAATATAGGTAAAATTAAGACTAAGATTCCCCTAAGCAAATTAGAAATAACTAGAACAGGCTTTTTCTCCCAGCGGTCTACATACACCCCTGCCAGAGAACCAAACAAGACCGCAGGAATTGTAAAGGCAATCATAATGGGGGATACCCACTGACTAATGGGTTGATTTGGCTGTTGAAACTGACTGGTAATAATGGCAATCATCAACACCAGATAAACTTTATCTGCCAGTTGCGAAAATATCTGACCACTCCACAAAGTTAGAAATTGATTATTTTGCAAAACGGGAGTAAAGCCCTGAGATTTAGGAGATTTATTTAAATCTGCTTGATGATTGTACTTGCTTGAAGAATTATCTAAAGATTCGGATTCCGACAGTCGCATTTTAAGTAGTTAAGCTAATTTTGAATATCTAAAATTCAATATAGAGATTGTCCACTAAAGAAGCAGAACGAATGGTTTTACCCAGGTGATACTGAATATATTCTCGCAGGATTTTTTCAATTCTGATCCAAGCAACGACTAAATCACAATTATTGATTAGTTCGGTAGAAAAAGAATCTACTGATGGCAACTCATAATTACCCAACTGTTGCAAAATTGCTAGTTCCATCGCGTTAATTCGATGATCAATTTTAGGCAAGCGGACATTATAAGTTTCCATTTCATCTCTTTCAGGTGCTTGATGCTGTTGCTGAACAACTTTCAAGTCAACAATTCCGCCACCTTCAAAACTAAATCCCACTCGCCAAGAAGCCAAGTCGTCTGTATTAGGGATTAAAACCTTTTGCGTCAGACAACAGTCAAATACCTGGGGCGTTAAACCAGCGATCGCAGTTAAATGAAAAACTGCTTGGGCTAAATAGGGATATACCGACTCCCCCACAGAAAACCCCTCAGTCCGCCGCAGATGCTCATTGAGCAGGGTATACAGCTCAGGCTGAGGTTGTTCATCTACAGCTAATGCTAGGGCTAATTCTGCCAGATATTGAGCAGTTGCTAGCTTACCCAAATCCCGACTCAAGCCAGGATAGGTATAAACCGTGTCTGCTTGAATAATTTTATCTAGCGATCGCCCTCTTATTAATAATAGTTCATTGATTACAAATAATTCGGTTCGACCCCGCAGTCGCGATTTGTGCTTTTTCGCTCCAGGGGCAACTGCCCGAATTAAGCCATATTCTGGGGTTAGCACCGTTACCAGGCGATCGTTTTCCTTAATTGAAGAGCCTTTTAACACAATTCCTGTAGCTTTATACTTTTGACTCATCAACTGTTGATTAATTTGATAATTTCTTGAAAGTATTATAAGTAGATGACCTTCAGTTTTCATGCCAAAAACGAAGATAAAAATAAATTAAAACTGAGGTAATGAAGAGTAAAACAGTAGCAGCAGCAGCAGCGTAACCAAATTCAAAACGGGAAAAAGCCTGTTCATAAATATAGTAAACCAGTAAATTGGTGGAGTTTAAAGGACCTCCCCCAGTAATAACGTAGACCTGTTCAAAACTTTTAAGAGTAAAAATAGTAGTAGTTAAAATAGCAAAAATCAAGGTCGGCTTCAAGCCAGGAATAGTTATGTACCAAAACTTTGCCCCGTCATTTGCCCCGTCCAACTCCGCAGCTTCATAAAGAGATTGGGGAATAGCCTGTAACCCTGCCAAAAAAACCACTAGGTTAAAACCTAATTGCTTCCAGCTACTTAGTAAAATTAAGACGGGCATTGCCCAAGTTGTACTGCTTAACCAAGAAATCGGCTCTAAATTCCAGGAAATTAGAAGATCATTAATAATGCCATCGGTTTGAAACAACCAGCGAAAAGCTAATCCTACTGCCACCAGCGAAGTAATTGAAGGAATAAAGTATGCCGTGCGTAAAATTCCCCGTCCCCATAGCGATCGCTTGAGCAATACAGCTAACCCCAAAGGGATTACAATCGTCGGAATGAGAGTTGCGATCGTAAAATAGATGGTGTTGCCAATTACCTGCCAGAAATCAGCATCGCCAAAGAGTCTCAGATAATTGCGATCGCCAATCCACTGAACTCCTGAAACGGTAAAACTGCCTGTAGTAAAGCTTAGATATAGCAGATACAAAATTGGATAAAATAAAAAAATCCCTAAGACAATTAATGCTGGGGCAAGAAAAATACCTGCGGCAATAGAATCTCGATCAAGCCAAATAGATATGGGATTAGAGGTGGGGCGAGTCATTTGATAGTAACTTTAAAATTTAAAGAGCAAAGGCGAGCGAGCTTAACGTTCTGGGTTCCTGATTAACTTGCGATCGCTTTAATGCTCTGCAATTTAGCTTAACGTGAGAGAAGCCCGACACTGTAGTTATTTGGCAGCGATAGCGAAGAAACTAATTCAGTGTTCGGATGAATCGAACCGCGAGGTAACGAGCGTTAATAAAGTAGTTAATAAGCAATTCATGAAATCTTTA
>JBCCDL010000502.1:0-4986 GCA_039030815.1 Cyanobacteria bacterium P01_A01_bin.83
AGCGATCGCCGCTGCGGCATTACGGCAGCTATCAACAGTGAAATCATCGGTCTTGCCCAAACCAACTAGGGCAATTTTACGTACAGGGTTTTTGCCTCCGACGCGGCTGATGGCAGTGGTACCAGGCTTACCTTCAAATTCTTCTTCAGTAATTAATTCAGATATAGTACCTGCTAATTTTTCATCTAATTGGGCTAAATCTCCTGTTAATTCTGTTTCCCCCTCGCTGATACCCACAGCAAGTAAATCACCAGTCCAGTCTAATAATGCTTTATCGGTTGCGTTAATCTGCATCCTCTTTTAATTAATCCTTTAAGTGAAGTAACTATATTTCAGTTTATCTAGATAGCGATCCATTACCCAGCCTCAGTAGACTAATTTGTTTCTTAGGAGTTATTCATATTTTGTAAGCTAGATCGTGACTTGGGCGACAAACATGGTGTTTCTACTGTTGTTTGACTTTTGGCACTCAGATTAGAATCTAGTTGCTCATCTTACTAAACAAATTCAATAGTTTATACCAAGTGAATGAAACCTCTAAATTACGATGAACCAATCTTCATCTCATAATTCTTTATCATTACAGCCTAGTAATCTTAAGCCTCTGGGTCAACTTTTAAACGAAGCGGGCTTGATTTCAGCACACCAAATCGAGATTGCTCTACAAGAACAAGTTGAAATACCCAAATTAAAGATTGGGGAAATTTTTTCCATGAGAGGATGGATTAAACAAGAAACCGCTGATTTTTTTGCCGAACAGTGGCACCTTCTATTAGAGCAAGAGCAGAAGTTTCCTTTGGTGTATTATTTGCGTAAAGCTGCATTACTCGATGAGAATCAAATTGAATTTTTAATGGAGCAACGTAATCAGAGTCAGCAAAAAGTGAGATTTCACCAACTAGCGATTCAACACGGGCTGGTCAAAAAACAAACCATAGACTTTTTGCTGAGGAATCTCTTGAGTCCTCAAAAACGACAAAAAATCGCCAGTTCTTTTGCAGTGGCTACCCCCTACAAGATATTACAAAGCTATGTTCGGGGAGAAACAGATTTCCCCAGATCTAAATTAAAAAAAATCAAGCTGAACCATGTCACCCTCAAAGGAGTTAATCTTGATAGCTCAAATTTGGTGGAGGCAGAATTAAAAAAAGCTAATTTGAGTAATTCCTCTCTCAGACTTGCTAACTTGACCAAAGCGAATCTGGAAAAAGCAGTCTTGCAAAAAGTGAATTTTGAAGGCGCTTGTCTCAATCAGGTGAATCTTACTGATGCCCATGTAGAAGGATCTAATTTTAGCCAAGCTAGCTTACAATCAGCGGATCTCAGACATGGTTATTTCGTCAATGTTTGCTTTGAAGGTGCTGATTTACGTAATACTAAATTGCAGGGAGCAGATCTCAAAGGCGCATTATATAATTCCGAAACCGTATTTGACCCTGAATTCGATCCCATCAGCCTGGGAATGAAACACAGCTAAGATTTTAAATCGAATCAATGTTCAACAGTTTACTGCTGCTAAATCAGGAATAACCCTCATTTCAATGGGTGAATAGTCTACAGGTTCGCCATCAACTACTAAATATCCTTTTTCAGTTAACGGCTCCAATTTAAAAGCTTGCACCTTGTAATACTCCATATGAGGTAGGCTTAGATGTTGTCCTTTACCACAGCGCCACAGGGCTTTTAGCAGCTCTAGACGAGATGTTCCCCGACGCATGATCAAGACATCCATTGCACCATCATTTAACTGAGCATGGGGCGTAACATTCATATCATGAGCAGCCCAAGAGGTATTCATGCCCCATAAAAAAATAAAATCATCCTCAATCACAAACCATTGCCCCTGCTGAGAAATTCTTGGCTTTTTGGTCAGTTCAAAGTCTGGATGAGGAATAAAAGAAAATCTCCCTCTATAAGTACGTAACCAACTCATAAGCATTAAAGCATATAGATCAAATCTTAATGCGCCCAAAAATTTAAGCTTTTCCGATTCAATATCCACATCACTGATTAAACCCCAGGATAATGATAAAAAGCTGTGATATTCCTGATTATTTTGTTTAACCTGAGCCAAATCAAAACTTTGTTGCTTACCTTTGACAATTAAGAAAGCAGCATTGAGAGGCTCGTAAGTCTCGTGAGACTGCGCTAATAGAGTTTTACAAAAACCATTGCCTGTACCTCCAGGAATAATCCCCAGAGGCAGCTTAATTGCCGTATCTCGGTCTGGGCGACCCATTAATCCTGCGATCGCATTATGAATCGTCCCATCTCCCCCTACAATTACTAAGCCGTCTAGCTCTGACAAATTAAGATTGTAAACCAGATTTTTGGTTTCAGTGGCACTGTGGGTTTTGGTAACGCTGTACTCTAGGTTGCTGTAATCAAATAAAGGACGCACTTTCTCAAAGATCTGTGATGCTTGTTGCTTCCCACTAACGGGGTTAATAATAATTTGTAAGCGACGAGGCTTAACTACAGCATCTACTGGCTTTCCTGCCAAGGTATTGTTAATTGCGCGCTGCCATTGCGATCTCTCTGACACATCCCCACAGGTAAAACAATATTGTTTAAAGACTCGCCTGTATTTTTTGACCGCTAAACCCACTTGAACTTTGGGATAGGCATACAGTAATAAGCAGGGAAATGGATAATTTTCCTGATTAATGAGAGCAGTGCCGATAACATCATTCAAATTGAGCTGCTTTTTAATTCCTTGGTGCTGCCAGGTCAAAGAATCTGGGGTCAAAATGCCCATTTCCTCTGCTATTGCTGGATAAATAGCTAATTTATGACTAAAAATAATAGGGCTTGGCATTTAAGTTAACTCTAGTTAAATAAAACATTAATATATTTGAAACTAAAGATTAACAAAAAACAGACGGCATTTGGCGATTAGCGACCATAAAGGGCTATATCGACATGTAATATGAAATCTTAAAAAGAATGATATAAATCAAGTGATGGGGTTAGGGGGAGATAATAACCAACTCTCCAAAAATCATCCCATCAAAATAACGTTATCAATCACATGAATAATACCGTTATCCGCCTCGATGTCTGCTGCAATTACGGTGGCGTTTTTAACCTCAAAATTATCGTCACAGTTAATTGATATGGCTGATCCTTCTACAGAATCCACAGAATCAACTTGAGCTAGATCCGCTTTAGTTAGTTTCCCGGCAACGACATGATAGGTTAGGATTCTGGCTAACTGGGGAGGATTTTGCACCAAAGTTTGAATTGTTCCAGGAGGCAGTTTGGCAAATGCTTCATCCGTCGGCGCGAATACAGTAAATGGGCCTGGTGTCTTTAAAGTTTCTACTAGGTCGGCAGCCTTCACCGCAGCTACCAAGGTACTAAAGCCATCTGTATTAATAGCAATATCAACAATATCAGCCATGTTATTTAATAGTAAATTACAGTAAAAAAAAATATACTTTTGATAGTGAGCTAATTATACCAATCAGCAATGAAATAAAATTCTGATAGTTTACTTGAAATCTGGCTTTTTTTTTTGGAGATCGCTTTGCTGGAAATTAGCTCAAGGTATAGCTCAAGGTGATGCTAATCTAATATTCAGATCTCTATGGGGAAACTAATTCGTTAAATGCCCAGAAAAGTTATTCTTGCTTCTGATGCTCAGATTGTAGTGGATGCTGGTGCTGCTGTAGCCGATCAAGAAGGGAATGCGGTAGATGCAGCCCTAGCAGCAACAATCAGTTCGATGTGTACCAATTTGGGAGTTATAGCCCCAGGTGCTAGTGGTTTTATTACTATTTGGCACCCAGGAGAACAACCAGTTGTAATCGATGCCTATGCTGAAATGCCTGGAAGAGAATTAACTGGGATCAAGTTTGGTAGCGGCATGAAAAAAGCCCAATTCGACTATGGTGGTGGCACAAAAACCATGGTGGGCTATGGTTCAGTTGCTACCCCAGGAATGTTTGCTGGTTTGGGATTAGCTGCTGAAAAATATGGCAATCTGACCTGGTCAAAAATCGTTGCTCCTGCACAAAGACAGGTCGAACAGGGTTTTCCTGTTTCTGATGTTGCTGCTGAATATTTTGGCTACACTCATCAAGCTATTTTTGGCTGGCATCCTGATAGTTATCATGCTATTCATAAAGACAACGGTAGCCATCTCACCTCACAAGATCGAGTTTTACTTTCAGAATTAGCCCATAGTTTACAGTTAATTGCCGAACAAGGTGTTGATGTTTTTTATCGAGGAGAGTTAGGGGCAAAAATCACCGCTGAAATTCAAGCCAATCAAGGATTACTCACCGCCACCGATTTAGCAGATTACCAAGCAATTGAGCGATCGCCAATTATGTTTGATTTTGGTGATTGGACAATTGTGACTAACCCCTCTCCCGCAGTAGGTGGAACCTGTTTGGCTGCTATGCTATTACTACTGGATCAGCGATCGCACGAGTTATGGGACGGGGCTACAGTCAAGGAGATCGCCGCAATCCAACAGGCGGTAATAGAATACCGCAGCAACTATTTGGAAGGAGTCGAAGAGTCAATCATTGAGGGAGAGGCGGCTAAGTTACTATCTTTAGCTACTCAAAATGACTGGCAGCAATTATCGAAATCTCCCTCAACAATCCACATCTCGGCAGTTGACAGTGATGGTTTAGCCTGTTCGATCTCCGCTTCATCAGGTTACGGGTCAGGGGTAATGGCGGGAGGTACTGGCATGTGGCTCAATAACTCTTTAGGCGAAATTGAGCTACATCCCCAGGGATTAGATCACCTGTCTCCAGGGACTCGTTTAACCTCAAATATGGCACCAACTATCTGTCGTCACAGGGATGGTAGAGTACTGGCGATTGGCTCTCCTGGAGCATCTCGGATTACTACAGCGATCGCCCAAGTACTGTTTAATTTTGTTAGTTTAGACTTATCTTTGGAAGATGCCATAGCTCATCCCAGGCTACATTTTGAGTATCTTGACCAAAAACCTGCGATCGCTTTTGA
>JBCCDL010000503.1:0-4985 GCA_039030815.1 Cyanobacteria bacterium P01_A01_bin.83
GGCGATCGCTTTAAACGTTGTAACAGTTCAGGAGGTATTAACTGTAGTTGTTGCCAGGCGGCGATCGCTTTTCCTGGACTGCCTTGTGCGATCGCTATTAGTTCAGGATATTGAGTAATCTCTTCGTAACCATTAAGTTTTAAAGCGGCGGTTAAGTTAGCTGACGATAAAGGATAAAAATGAATTTGCTGACAGCGAGATACTAAAGTAGATAATAAGGAGTCGGTATCAGGCGCAATTAAAATTATTGTGGCGTTACCAGGCTCTTCTAAAGTTTTTAACAGGGCATTAGCTGGTGCTTCTGCCATAGTTTGAGCGTCATCAATTACCACAACTTGTCTGGTGGCTTCTAAAGCGGGACGATTAAGAAACTGGATAATATTGCGAATCTGCTCAATCCGAATTTTGGGAGGGGTTTTATACTGCAAACCTTTTTCAGCCGCTTGAGCAGTAGTATATAGTTCTCCTGCTTTAAGGTAAGTTGGTTCAACCCAAAGTAAGTCAGGATGATTACCTGTCTGTAATTTTCTGATTCCCAAATCAGCCTTGTCTAATGATAAATGGGAAGTCAGTAGCAACTGTGCAAAGTTTCTCGCCGCTATAGTTCGACCAATACCTAATGAGCCGCAAAATAGATAAGCTGGAGCAATACGGCTTTTCTTGACCGATTGTAATAGTAGTGCAACTGCTTTTTCTTGACCGAGTAAACCCTGAAAACTAGTCATAATCACCAAGATTTAGGCAAAATATATAGCGGTAGATGCAGCAAACTCTCGCCTTTCTCGCTTTTATAAGGTATAAGGTTAACCGTTTTGAGGCGTGACGTGCAGTGGGTAGTGGGTAGTAAGAATATGTACCTCACGGCTATGAGAATTGCTATAGTTATAAACAATTTTTACCCGATCCAATGTAAATACCAAGCTGAGTCGCATCTTGGCAATATTTTAATATTTGTAGTAGATTAAAATATTGCCAAAATTTATAATTATTTATTACGATCTATGCCTGCTCGATATAGCTGTCGAATTTTGTGAATTGCTTGATCGAATGCCGAATTACTCTTAAGATTACGAGGATCGAGGTTTTGGAGTTGAGTTAAAATAGAAGCTTCAGCAGTAGCGATATCGTTATCACTATAAATCAATTTACTCACTGCGGTCAGCAGATGTTCATAATCTTCTAGATTGGGATTAGTTCCCAAGTATTGATTTAATAACTGATAACATTGCTCTAAAGATGAGTCTTTATAATTGGCAAATAAAGTTTGTAGTTCCGTTGTTAAACTGATATTTTGTTCACTAGCAATTCTTTCGATAAACTTTTTTTCTTCGGGCTGAATTTCGCCATCAATCCAGGCAACAGCTATCAAGATTTCTAATAAGTCTTGGTTGTTTTTGGTTAACTGAGACATAATAATTAATCTTCTAAATTTTATTAACTTTGAGGGATATGTCTGGTATAGTGCCTGACCATCTATCTCAATTATTTCTAGAATCTTAAGCAACAAAACCCGCCTCAATGCCAATTAAGATTAATTTCTTTGTCAAAGTCAAAATAATTTTAAAAAAATATTTTTTTCTTTGTACAACAAACAACAGCTTATGCACGATAAAAACCTAATAAATTGTAGCTTGGTGATAATTTGATTTAAAGTTGTGAATTTATAATTCGGTCTATTGATGCCAAAAGCGATCGCCTGTCAAAAACTGCAACACTAATTGCTACAGTTTGCCTATGAACAAATCAAAGATGTCTTTTCGTAAAATTCGACTGCAAGCAAATATTGAAATTGATTTTAAGCCTGAGTCAGTTGTTAACTAATACTTTTGCTATTTTCTGTAGTAGAGATGATTGGCTATTTTCTTTTATTTTGAGAATATTTTGAGTTAATGTGTTGAAATGCAAAGCTATAAGAGGAGACTTTATTAATTCAGATGTAGGAATTGATTCTGCCGAATCTGAATATGTATTTCCAATTAAATGATAAACTCTAAATCCTTTTTTGATACGATCATTGATAGGTTGATTAGAAGGAATATAATATTGAATAAACGTTTCTTGCTGTAAATCTAAACAGATTGAATTTTTAATTTTATTACTTCCGACTGAGCCATTATAATACATAGCTAGTGGAAAAAGTTTACTATGATTTTTTCCTTTTGTTTTTCTATTTATTTCTAATATTTCTTTTTCTAATTCTTCGAGAATGCTATGTCGTCCAATTAGAGTAGGTGTATAGTAATTGTCTGTGTAGCAACTGATATAGATTTTCTCCGCTTCATTAACTAAATACTGTTGATCGTCCTTTAACTTTTCTGAATTGCTTCTTGATTTTATAAATGTAAATTTTCTCTGAATTTGTCTCAAGTCACGCATTATACCTTGTATATAAATACAGCCGTCTTGATACAGAAATTCTACTGCGACTGCTTTAGTGTCTTTATTTTTGGGACTGCGTACATATATAGCCCAAAATTGTTGTTCGGTAAATGATTGAGGAGTTATCGGCAAGCTAATATCGGAATTTATTTGACTTTGCCCGATCCAGTTTTTGATACCTAATTCAATTAAAACTTTTTCAAATGCAGGGGCAATTTTTAGATTGTGTTTAGCATAAAATCGTCCCCATTCTTTGATATTATCTTGCTCACTCAGATAGCAAATAAGTGATTGGTTTATATTAAGCAGTCTTCCACCAGTAAAAGGTTGACAATCTTGCTGAAGACTATTTGAATCGATATTTGAGGGATAAGTGAGAACAGATAAGCTTTTTTCCTCACCTTCTTTTTGACGACCTTGCTTCTTTTTTTGAATAATTTTAAATTCGGGTATATTTATTCCTTGAATACTATAAAATTCACCTGTATCTAAGTAGCTATATTTTTGCTTTAACTGAGAGTAAAAATCAATTTGCAAATTCTTCTTATCCAGTTTTGCTGATGGACACCACAAGCCATCATTTCTCTTATAAGCCATTGAGCCTATTTCTACTTCTAAAGACTTATTGAAAACCAGATAGTTTTTATCTTTATCTAATTCGATACTAGACCAAGGAATAATTTCAGCAATTTCCCAAACAGGATCTTCTTCACCTTCAATTTCTCGTTTGGTGTAGCTACTTATTGTTTTCCCTGCATTGTAGAAAGTTAAATTATTAACTCCTTGATATCTTACAAAATTATGTAAAAATTTCTGTTTGTCTTCTGTTAAATCTATGCCTGTATTGTTAATAATCTCTAAGGATTCAACTGCCTCAATATTTGTAATAAAAGGATTTTCTAAATAATGGTCAGCCTGAAAATCGAGAACTTTGAATTTAATTTTGCATTCTGTTAAAAACTCTTTAAGTTTAGTTGTTAGGCTTTGATAGTAGTAAACTTGAGTTTGTTTGAATTTATGATATTTTGGTTCATTATCACTATCCCTACGAAAGTCCATAAAATATATAGAGTTGCCATGACGAGCATCTAGATTGCGCTCAAAGTAATAGTTTTTATCTTTATAAACTAATAACTCCCCTAAATCTGCTGCATCAAGTGTTTTATAATCTTTCTTATCTCTTGACAAAAATAGTCTTCTTTTTCGAGTTAAAGTCAAGGTTAATACATCGTGGTGATTGTATCTGACAAGCAAACTATGTCCCCAAGCGACACGACCTTTTTTATTTGTGGTTGGTTTATGGGAATGAAGGAAAAATAATTCTTCAAAAGTATTTATAGTATCTATTCTTTCACTATCAGATACTCGCTCTAAAAGATAATATTTAAACACTAAATTGAAAATTCTTTCTCGATTATCTTTAAATAGTTGTGTCCATCCAGAATGATTTTTATTAGGGGATAAGAAAAATATATTATTTTTTCCATTACTGTAGGAAAGAAAATACTGGAGATCGCTGTACTTTATAGTTTTTCCATCTCGTTCGAGTCTTTTTTGAACTTCTTTTTTGATGTGTTTATGCCTTTGAGAAAAATCAGATTTGGAACTATCCTGTTGTGAATTATCCTCTTCAGAGTTTTTATCGTTAACTGGTGAACACGGAAGCGGAAAGCATTCAATACCTTTATCCGCGTTGAAAAGATACTGGAACAGTTTTTCAGCAACTTGTTCTGGAGTGTCTATTATCTGTAACTGGTTTGTACGGGATCTATCTGATTTTTCTTTAATTAATTGATCGATCATCTTACTTATTTCTTTGGAATAAAAAATCTCTCAAGATATCAGACTCAACAGGACAATTATGAGAATCGAAGTAAATTAGGTTTCCTGAAAACAATGTAGAAGAATGTTCGGTAATTTTTTCTTTTGGTGCGTGTAAATTTAACAGTAATCCTTTTACTAAACTAAATTCTTCGTGATTTTTAGTGATAGTTTTTAATTTTTTCTTCGCTTTATTGACAGTCTTCTGTGCTAAATTTTTATCTGAATACTTACTCCATGCTTTTACATCAATGCAGAACAGAATATTACCCTTGACATAATAGAGATCGAATTGTTCATATAGTTGAGGATAGTTTTGATAATCGGTCAATTGCGTAAAGCCATAATACTGTTTAATATTTTCCCAGTTTTGATTATTAAAGATTACTTCCTCGATCCAATGTTCGACAAAATTTTCTGTCAGTGATGGGTATAAAATATCGTTAAAAAAACTAAGACGAGGAATATAAGTATCAAAAACTTCTGGTCGAGGAATCAAGTCGTTATATAGTTTGCCAATTAATTTAGTAGAAGGATTGAGTGATGGAATTTCATTTTCTTCTAGATCGTATCCTTGAGAATTAGCCTTTATATGTTCTGGGTATAAACGATTTTGATATGTATAGATTCTATCTCCTTTAATGCAGAAATGTTGAATGATAGGAAAAAAGGCAACAAACAGGCAGAAATAATAGTAAAATCGACCTGATTTATCGCCCCAAAATATCTATAAATGTTTGTATCAAACTTTCCCAAAATTATCAAGACTCTCTTACAAAACTTAC
>JBCCDL010000504.1:0-4973 GCA_039030815.1 Cyanobacteria bacterium P01_A01_bin.83
CGACCAAAAATATACTAATAAGCAAAAATTAGCGATCGCAGGTGGTAGTAACGGCGGACTGCTGGTAGGTGCTTGTATGACTCAACGTCCCGATCTCTTTGCCGCGGCGATACCTGCTGTCGGAGTAATGGATATGCTACGTTTCCACAAGTTTACTATTGGCTGGGCATGGTGTTCTGAATATGGCAGTCCCGATAATGAAGAGGATTTTAAAACTCTTTACGCTTATTCTCCCCTGCACAATTTACAGCCAGGTACAAAATATCCCGCCACCATGATTACCACTGCCGATCATGATGATCGCGTTGTCCCTGCCCACAGCTTTAAATTTGCCGCAGCGCTACAGGCAGCACATCAAGGAGATAATCCTGTTTTAATTCGCATAGAAACCAAAGCTGGTCATGGTGCAGGTAAACCTACTACCAAAATAATCGAAGAAGCTGCCGATAAGTGGGCTTTTCTGATGACAAATCTTGGTCTAGAAGTATAACAATTTAGGTATAAAAATACTATTTATTCTTTGATTTACGATTTAAATAATAGTGCCAGAGAATTTTAGTAGCGATCGCTCGATAGGGTTTCCAGGCTTCAGCAATTACCTCTAATTCGTCTGCGGTGGGACGCTGGGGAAGGTTTTTAATTTCTTGGAGAGCGATCGCAACTGCCAAATCTTTAGCTGGGAATACATCTGGACGTTGCAGTGCCATCATTAGGTAAATATCAACTGTCCAGTCGCCAATCCCTTTAATCTTGGTCAACTCTTGGCGAATCTCTTGATCGCTGGCAGAGGACAGGTTAACTAAATCTAATTCCTGATTTAAAATAGCTTGGGCTAAAATCCTGCCATATCTAGTTTTTTGCCGACTAAAACCAACTGCTTTTAATTCTGCATCATCTAGAGTCAGAAAACTTGCTGGAGTTATATCTGCTACTGCATCCTCAAGACGCTTAAAAGTAGCTTTAGCCGAAGCATAAGAAACCTGTTGTTCTAAAATAATCCGTATCAAAGTGGCAAAACCTGGTGATCGCTGCCACGATGGAGGATATCCCCAAATATCAATGATCTCTGCTAAATTGCGATCGCGCTGTATTAATTCTTCAATTGCGGCAATAAAAGTATTATTGTTTATCATCCAACCTTCAAGCTCAAGATACACCAGAACAATTTACTGATAGTTAGTATATTTGATCGCAATTGCTTTTAGATTAAAGAAACACATGTGGTTGATTAACAAAATTGTATACAACCCTCAATAAGCAAACATTTCCTGTAGCAAAGCTAATACTTTTTTCATCTCTCCTGATGTTAGCTGTCCTTGCTTTTTAACCAGACGTTGCTTATCCACCGTTCTTAATTGATCTAGCATTACTTGTCCTGTTTTTCCTTTAAAATCAATCTTGATCCTGGTTTTGTAACTTCGTAACTTAGTAGTCATTGGGGCAATAATCACTGTCCGAATATATTGGTTCATCTCATCGGGAGAAACTATCACACAAGGTCTAGTTTTTTGTACTTCCGAACCAATCGTCGGATCTAAATTGATTAAGTAGACTTCACCCCTGGCTACCATTCCCAATCCTCATCTTCCACTGTCCCCAGAGCATCATCGATCAATAATTGATCATCACCATTGACAGCCATTGATTGAAAAGACTCTGACCAGCCTTCCCTAATATTTTTAATAGGAGTCAAAACTAAGCTACCATCTTTTACCTCCATCTCTACAGAGTTATCAAATCCACACTGTTCAATGATGGTCTTGGGGATTCTAATGCCTTGAGAGTTACCAATGGAAATGATTTTTGCTTTCATCAAATGTAGCTACATAGTAATTACATTAATTTTATCATAGTCAATCAGGCGATGTCTTAAACTAGCTCCGCGTACCAGCAAAGCTGATCGCGTAGCGTAATCGCTTTTGAACAATAAAAATTCAGAACTGCATAAAAAAATAAACTGGTCGTATCTAGTAAATGTAAGCAAAACACACTCTTATTAATTCTAACTAGATACAAACCATGAAAAAATCTACTTTAGCTCTTCTAACTACTATTATCGCCTTCGCTCCTTTGACTGCTTTCGCTCAGGATTCCTCGACTAGCGTTCAAAACAACACTAATTCCGCGGCGGCTGTCGGTACAGCTAACTACATCGACCAAGACGCTACACAACACAACCTGCAACAACAACTCGACTTAGGTGCATACGGTGTCCCTGATGCCCCTGATGCTCAAACTTCGGTTCAATTTAACGCTAACGAAGGCGCTGCGGTAGGTGACTATAACGTCATTGACCAAGACGCAACTCAAACTAACATTCAAGACCAGGTTGATGTCAATCAGTACCTTCCTCAAGGTTACGGCTACTAAACCTTTCCTTTTTGGCTAATTTGAAAGCTAAATACTAAAGCCCTGGCTAATTAACCAGGGCTTTTTTTTGATTACAGCCTTTTAAACAGTTTGTAAAATTTGCCTGAGTTGTTCAACTGCGAACCAGAAAAACTTAAAAGATTATTGTCAGTTTTTTTAGTTCTATGTATCTTTAGCTCTATGGGTAAGAAAATGCCGTATCTGTGCTATACGATACACTAATACTCTTTGGGCTATCAATAGCAGCAACATAAGTTTTGTAATAGTCTTTAAAACCTGGATAACTTCTAACTGAGGTGTCTATCTGTGGTTTGCTTTTCGAGGAATAATCAGAGCCAGTATAGGAAAAACCAAAATAGTCATCATAGAGTTTGCTATAAGATACATAACTGTATCCGCTACCTCCATTGACATTAGCTGCTTCGTCGGATGTAATTTCGTTAAAATGAGAATTGCTAAGGTTTAGAATCTTCATGAGTTTTAATATGTTATGAAAGACAAAAATGAAGTGTTGTAGGTAGAAAATTTGACTCTGGTTTGACTTAACAAGTCAAACCAGAGTCAGATCGATCATTTGCTCTCTAACTGCTGAGAGCTACTTAATAAAGCGGTCTAAGTAACCTCTTATTTTATTCTCATAATTTAACACATTACACATTAAAAGAATACAAATTCTTTACAGTTGGTATTAAAAGAAGAAAAAATGAAGTGTGTTTTCTGGTAAATGAGCCAGAAGTAAGTCTCAATTTGATTGAAATAGGCGCTCGCTTTGGAACTATTAAGTAAAAGTAAAAAGAAAAACTACAATCAATTAGACTAAAGAACAAATAAAAGCGATGCCGACCGCTAGCTGAGTTCTTCGGACTTAAGATTACGCTTGCCAAACTCAGCTTGAAAGGTGGATTTCCTGGAGTCCGACTTTTCACTAAAAACGTCCCGTAAGTAGAACCTAAAGCAGTAATAAAAGCAATAACAAAAATGCTATAAATCCCCCATGGTTCTCTAGCTTGAAAGGGAATCAACAACAAAACTATCATGGCAATTCCCGTAGCTAAGAAACCTCCTCCTGCAACTCGCACTTCTTGCCAAAATTAAAGTCTGGATATTTGGTTCGACTTCAGCCCAGGATTTAGCTGATGCTAGGCTATGGTAAGGCATGAATTGGTTACGGGTTAAGTAGATCAAGCCAAAGATCACAGAAATTAGTGCCACCACACCGTAACAAACTGAGGATATTAGTAACATAAATTGGGAGTTGTTAATTGTTAGTCATTGGTTGTTAGTTATTTGTTTAATACTGACTACCCTAATCGCGGATAATGTATTCCTGACTACTAACTATTGATGACTACTTGCTAACTAAAGATTAATTAGTGTTTAACATCAATTGAAATTTTAAAGTTATTAATAATTTAGATGATGCCACAGTCCCAGATAAATCTTCCCTTAAGTATTGCACCGATGATGGATCGTACAGATCGCCATTATCGTTATTTTATGCGCCAAATTAGCCATCGCACTTTGCTGTACACAGAAATGATTACTTCCCAGGCAATTATTTACGGCGATCGCCAAAAGCTATTAGACTTTTCCCCCGAAGAAAAACCGTTAGTGTTGCAGCTAGGAGGAGATAACCCAGAACAATTAGCAGAATGTGCCAAAATTGGCGCTGATTGGGGCTATGATGCTATAAATCTTAATATTGGCTGTCCTAGTCCCAGAGTACAAAATGGTAACTTTGGGGCATGTTTAATGACTCAACCTGAATTAGTAGCCAAGGCTGTAGAGAAGATGCAGCAGGCAGTTGTGATCCCCGTTACAGTTAAACATCGCATTGGAGTTGATAATTGCGATCGCTATGAGGACATGGCAAACTTTGTCAGAATAGTCTCAGAAGCTGGCTGTACCAACTTTAGTATTCATGCCCGTAAAGCTTGGCTACAGGGTTTAAGTCCCAAAGAAAACCGCGATGTCCCCCCACTGCGTTACGAAGATGTTTATCGTCTTAAACAAGATTTTCCGCAACTATTTATTGAAATTAATGGCGGTATTACTAACTTAAAACAGGTAAAAACTCATTTAGAATCGGTAGATGCAGTAATGATTGGCAGGGCTGCATATGATCGTCCTTATCTTTTCGCCACGGTAGATCGAGATATCTTTAACCAGGATATAACTCCAAGATCTAGAACCGAAATTGTTGAGGCGATGCTACCTTATATCGATTACTGGATTAGTAAAGGTACCAGACTTAACTCCATTAGCCGTCATATGTTACAGCTATTCGCCGAACAACCTGGCACCAAAGCCTGGAAACGCTATATTACGGAAAATGCCTGTTTACCAGGTGCCGATTCTTTAGTTGTTAGCAATGCTCTCTCTAAAGTAGGGATTAGGGATTAGGAACTGGGGACTGGGGACTGGGAACCTCACGAGGGTAGGTTTTTAACATCCCTCCCTGTCTTGTCGGGTTTCCCAATAAGACAGGGACGTTAAAAGAGCTAATTCAAAATATTATTTTGAGTTACTCTGGGTGATGCTGCAATTGTTGCCCCCAAAATAGAACTTAATTTACCTATAAATTCTGACCCAACGTCTCCTGC
>JBCCDL010000505.1:0-4970 GCA_039030815.1 Cyanobacteria bacterium P01_A01_bin.83
GGTAAACCTTCAGAGCGAGTCAAATAAAGACTGGAAACAATGAAAAATACCAAAATGGCGAAGATCACGTCGATCATCGGCAAAATGTTGATTTTAGGGGGCTGATCTAGTTCTTCAGGTAAGTGCATTTTGATTTGGTTAGTGGTTAGTAGTTAATATTTGCTTCCTTGTTCCTTGCTCCTTTCTCCTTGTGACTACGAACAAAGGCTCTCGGGCTTGTCATAATTTAATCCTGTACGGCCATATATGCCGTCTGTTGTTCGTGTTGGTCAAGATGAAGAAGTTCTAATTGTCCTCCTACTTCCTGAATTAAAGCAATTTGCTGAAGATATAGTCCACGGAAAATGCTAGCGAAAAATAAAGTAGCGATCGCCACAATTAAGCCTGCGGCAGTAGAAGTTAAAGCTTCTCCAATTCCTCCTGTAACTCCTGCTGCTTGAGATGATTCAATATCCCCTAATTTTAAGGAAGATAGGGAAGTAATTAAGCCTAAAACTGTTCCCAGTAAACCCAGTAAAGGAGCAACCCCAATTACGGTTTCTAAAGAGTTGCTAAATCTTTTAAGTACAGGAATTTCTGCTTGAGCAGCACTTTCGAGAGCCAGCTTGAATTTCTGTGGTGTTGAGCGCTCCAGAGACAATGCCACCGAAAAGATTCTTGCTATGGGTAGGTTCAAATGCCGTTTCAGCATCATGTTAGCAGCATCAGGATCGTCTCGATAGAGATTGAGCAGTTGCTTGATTACCTGATTTTGCTGGCGGGATGTTCTCAGCCAAAAAAGCGATCGCTCTAAAATTATTGCTAGGGAGTAAATTGAAAGTCCCAACAAAGGGAGCATGACAACTCCGCCACTTTTAAATAACTGCCAGATGGTTTCCATAAAATCTAAATTCTTGTCTCAATAAATATGAATATTAAAGCTAAAGGTAATTTCTAAACTCTCTAAAGGAAAGTCAGGTGGTAAAGGTGGAAAAGGAGATGATCTTCTGACAGCTTCTAGAGATGCTTGATCGACATCTGCTAATCCTGAACTACGAGTTACCCTCAGTCCAGTTACTTGACCATCTTTTTGAATATCAAAGGTCAATACAGTAGAGCGATCATCTACTCGATAATTCGGATTCCAATTAGGTCTTACTCGTTGCTCCATCGCGGCAATATAGTCGCTTAAATCAATATCTTTTAAAGCGCTTAATTGAGCTGGATTCAACACGCTCTTATATTCAAGAGCTTCAGGACTAAAAAATGCATCTCCACCACTAGCTAGAGTTTTTTGATAGCTTCCCCCAAGCAAGCCAGCTGCACTGTCTTCAGGTGGCTCAGGTAGTGCTGCCGTCTCCTCTGGTGGTGGGGCTTCAGGAATAGGTTCACTTTTGGGAGGGGATGTTGTTTCAGGTATTGCAGCTTGAGGAATCGGAGTTGAATTGTTATTAGGATTTGACAATATAGGGGGACTTGCTATCGGCTCTGGTTCTGGTTCTAGCTCTGGAAGCGGAGCTATTGGTTCTGGTTGCGCTATCGGCTCTGGTTCTGGCTCTGGTTCTGGTTCTAGCTCTGGTTCTAGCTCTGGTTCTGGTTGCGCTATCGGCTCTGGTTCTGGGGGCGGAGCTATTGGTTCTGGTTGCGCTATCGGTTCTGGCTCTGGCTCTGGCTCTGGAGCAGGCTCTTGAGCAGGCTCTGGTTCTGGAAGCGGAGCTATTGGTTCTGGTTGCGCTATCGGCTCTGGCTCTGGTTCTGGCTCTGGAGGTGGGGCTATTGGTTCTGGTTGCGCTATCGGCTCTGGCTCTGGCTCTGGCTCTTGAGCAGGCTCTGGGCTAGATGAGGTTTCATCCGTAGTTTCTGCTGGCTCAAGTTCTGGTTCAGCAACGGAGTTTTCTGCAGCACGATTATTAGTTTCTGGAGGTGGTTCTACTTCTGACTCTTCAGGAACTACCACAAACTCGATTGGTTTCTGTTCTGTCTCTTCAGGATTAATCGGCTCAACTAACCGATATTTGACCACAAAAAGCAATCCTAAAGCATGAACCAAAACCGAGGCGAAGATAAACCATAAAAGTTTCTGATAACTAGAACTATAACGCTTCTGAGATGGGGTTGCTTGACGACTACTTTGGTTTGCTGATTTCAAATTGACCACTGCCCAAATCACCCCCCGAGTTAAATAACAACTTTTCTAATTTTGCTGATAATTTTACTGCATTCAACCCTAGCAAATTTAGCCATTTACTTGGTAAGTTTTGTTTGGGACATTAAGTTAAACAATATTTGCTAGTTTGATTGATTAAATGTAATTGTGTGATTCTCTAGTTTTAAAACTTAGCATATGGGTTTTCGTTGACTTCGTCAAAATGATTTGACTTCGTCAGAGAGACCTCGCGCACAAAGCGCCATTACGATTAGTGAGTGCCGTCAACTTTTGTAAGAAGCAAGTCGTAGACTTAGCTTTACCAGTCGTCGAAGAGGACGACCTGAGTCGAATGGCTCTTTCACGAAGTCAGAAATATGAAGTAGCTGTGGGTTACATGTGACCAAGGGATGATGATAGCGTAATGTGCCGTTCCAAGAGAACATTGACATTTATAGACGACTGGTCTACTATTAAATTATGAAACGTACTAATAAACGCGATCAATTAATTGACGTTGGCGCTAATGCCATTGTTCAACGTGGATTCAATGCCGCTAGTATAAATGATATATTGACTACGGCAGGGGTTCCCAAGGGTTCGTTTTATTATTATTTTTCAAGTAAAGAGGATTTTGGTTTAGCGATTATTGACGATTTCGCCAATCGTTATCAGCAACGAATCGAGGATTTTTTATCAGACGAACGATATTCTCCTTTGACGCGGTTACGCAATTATTTTGAAGCCAAAATTGCGGATATGAAAACCTGCGGATGTAGCGATGGCTGCTTAATTGGTAACTTAGCTCAGGAATTATCTGCTCAAAATGAATTATTTCGCGATCGCTTGAACCAGATATTTCATCGTTGGGAAAAGTATTTTGCTCAATGCCTATTAGCCGCTGTTGCCGCAGGAGAACTTAATGACCAGTTGCATATTGAACAAGTAGCTCAATTTATCCTATCGGGTTGGGAGGGGGCGATTTTACATGCAAAAGTAGCAAAATCGGTAGTACCGTTGGAAACCTTTGTCTCAGTTTTGTTTGAACAAGTTTTGGCTAAATCTGATTAAATTAGACCCTGTGGGAATAAATGAATCAATTCAAAAGATGTTTTAATGAACTTGACTAGTTGACTGGTCTACTATAAACACCAGTAGGTCAGATAAGTGTCAATCTGTTGATGACAAATAAAAGAGATTAATTAAGCAAGGAGCAATTATGACTGAAACAAAAGATAAAGTAGTAATAGTTACTGGCGCAAGTAGCGGTTTGGGTGAAGCCACTGCCCATCGTTTAGCCAAAGGTGGGGCAAAATTAATGCTGGCTGCCAGACGAGAAGAACGATTAAAAGATTTAGTAAAAGAGATTCAACAGGCTGGTGGTACGGCTAAGTATGAGGTTACAGACGTAAGCGATCGCTCACAAGTAGAAGCATTAGCCAAAGCAACTAAAGAAGCCTATGGACAAATTGACGTTTTGGTAAACAACGCTGGCTTAATGCCATTATCTCCCTTGGCAGCAATCAAAGTAGACGAATGGGACAAGATGATTGATGTCAACATCAAAGGAGTATTATATGGTGTTGCCGCAGTAATGCCGATCATGCTGGAACAAGAATCAGGTCAGATTATTAATATTTCCTCGGTAGCGGGACATAAGGTATTTGCATCAGGGGCTGTGTACTGCGCCACTAAGTTTGCCGTCAAAGCAATTTCTGAGGGAATCAGACTAGAATCAGAGGGAAAAATTCGCTCTACTAATATTTCTCCTGGTGCCGTGGCTACAGAATTAACCAATACAATCTCCCATGATGAAACCGCCAAAATGGCTCAACAACTATCTAGCATGGCGATTGATGCTGATGCGATCGCTAGAGCCATTACCTATGCAATAGAACAACCAGCAGATGTTGACGTAAACGAGATTATTATTCGTCCAACGAAGCAAGAACTTTAAACACAGCATTCAGTAGTATAAATTACTTCGTTCATAGATAGACTAAAGATTCTTGCCAGTGTGCAAAAGATTTGTGGCTAAATTTATACCAAAGTTGAACTACTAGTTACCAATAACTAACAACCATTAATCAGAAACTATGACTTCTACAACCAACGTACCCCACTTATTAAGTCCTTTAAACAAAGGTTTATCACTGAAAAATCGTGTAGTTATGGCTCCCTTGACTCGCGGACGTGCGGGTAAAGAAAGAATGGCTAATTCCTTGATGGCTGAATATTACGCCCAACGTGCGGGTGCTGGGTTAATCATTACTGAAGCAACTACCATCTCTGAACAAGGTAATGGCTGGCAACACTCTCCTGGCATCTATACCGATGAACAAGCTGAAGCCTGGAAACAAGTAGTTGACGGGGTACATCAAAAAGGTGCTCTAATTTATCTCCAGCTATGGCATACAGGAAGAGCTTCCCACAGTAGTTTTCAGCCAAATAATGAGTTACCAGTAGCACCATCGGCAATTAAGATTGAAGGGATGGAGGCTCATACTCCTGAAGGCAAACAACCATATCAGACACCCAGAGCTTTAGATACAGCCGAAATACCTCAAGTTGTGTCAGATTATCGACAAGCCGCAGCTAGAGCCAAACAAGCGGGTTTTGACGGGGTGGAAATTCATAGTGCCAACGGCTACTTAATCGATGAATTTTTACAATCAAAAACTAATCATCGCAACGATGAGTACGGCGGCAGTATTGAAAATCGCTATCGTTTTCTTAGAGAAATTGTCGAGTCGATCTTAACTGTTTGGGATGCTAAAGATGTCGGAGTGAGACTTTCCCCCAACGGAAGCTTTAACGATATGGGTTCCCCAGACTATCGCGAAAC
>JBCCDL010000506.1:0-4969 GCA_039030815.1 Cyanobacteria bacterium P01_A01_bin.83
ACCTGCAATATCTAGTAATTCCTCTTTGATATTGGGTTTTGGCGCACCTTCTTCTGGAGTTTCTCCTAAAGAGCGAGATAGGGGAATATTGCCGCGACCATCGGTAATGGCTACTATTACCACCTGTCCGATGTCTCCTGACATTTGGGCATTAATGCCCACGTTGACTGCCTGAGTTAAGCCATGAGACAGGGGAGAACCACCACCACAGGGTAAGGTTTCTAATCTGCCTTTTGCCATGGTGATGGAGCGAGTGGGAGGTAATAAGACATCAGCACGTTCACCACGGAAAGGAATTAAGGAAATCTGATCGCGGTTTTCATAGGCTTCGGTTAATAAGCGCATCACTGCCCCTTTAGCCGACTGCATTCTATTTAATGCCATCGAACCCGAAGCATCGACCACAAATATAATTAACGAGCCTGCTTTACGCGCCATGCGTTTAGAGCGTAAATCGCTTTGTTCGACAATTACCTTCTTTTCAGGATGACGTAACCGTCTGGCTTTTTGATAGGGTGCAGCACTACGCAAAGTAGCATCTACGGCAATACGCTTTACTTTCCCTTTAGGAATCATCGGCTTGATATAGCGTCCGCGATCCTCAGAAAAAATCAAACTACGCGCCCCTGATTTACCCTGACGCTGCATGGTTTGAGCAAAAGTTAATACTTCTGGATCTAAAACCACTCCTTCAATATCAAAAACGAACTCATCGGGAATAGCAGGGGGTTCTTGTTCCTGTTCTTGTTCTTGTTCCTGTTCATCTTCTGGCTCATCTTCATCCTGATCTGACTCAGGTTCTTGATCCGACTCCTGCTGCGGTGGTGGTGGTGGCGGCTGAGGTGCGTCTTCTGGTGGGGCTTCGATGGTGGTGGCGCGAGGGATGATTACCAGTTCCACTGCTTTACGTAAATCATCAGCAATGACGCTATCTCGACCATCTAATGCCGCGCAGGCTTTGGCTACTTTGACGGCAAACAGTTCAGCACGATGTCCTTCTACAGTTCCCCTAACTGCCTCCTGTACTAGATAGAGAATCTGGTCGTGGGTAATTTTAACTTCTTTGAGCCATTCCCTGGCTAGGATAATATCGGTTTTGAGACTGTCAATATCCCCCTCATAACTACTTATAAATTTCTGGGGTGAACTAGTAAAGTCAATTACCTGATTTACCGCTTCAACTCTTTGCTCTAAAGATAGAATCCCATCTGCCGAAAGAGCGATCGCAATTCTATCTAAAAGATGCTCTCGTAAAACTCCTTCTTCGGGGTTGTAGGTGGCAATCAAAATTGGTTTACAGGGATGTTGAAAACTGATCCCTTCCCGTTCAATTACATTACGTCCATCGGTTAATACCGTAAGTAGTTGATTAGCAATCTGATCGTCTAATAGATTAATTTCATCAATATACAAAACCCCCCGATGCGCCTGTGCCAGTAGTCCTGGCTGAAATACTGGTTCACCCCGTTTAACCGATTCTTCTACATCCACTGAACCTAGGAGTCTGTCCTCTGTTACGCCCAAAGGTATTTGCACAAAAGGTGCGGGTACAATTTGGGTGGGAATATCTTCTATTGCAGTATTGCCATATTGAGCAACCGTGTCATCATCCCAATTCTGTGGCTGAGTAGGATCACAGTTATAGAGAGAACCTCTAATAATCTCAATCGGAGGTAAAAGATTATAGATCGCCCGCGCCATAACCGATTTAGCCGTTCCTCGACGACCTGCGATCGCTACTCCCCCCAATTCAGGATCGATAGCAGCCAGCAACAGTGCCAGCTTAATAGATTCTTGTCCCACAACGGCGGTTAAGGGAAAGTTTAAATTCTTTGGTGCAGTAGTGGTTACAGCAGACATGCGATCGCAATATTGATTTCTTGTTGGTAGTAAGACTTAGACTTTTAACTTTAATCTATTTGGGGGATTAAACTCAAAATTACTTCTACTGTCACTATGTAAAACTAATTCTAAGGGCGTAAATGTGTGCCTCACATTGGCGACCGCCCGCATCACCGCATCTAGCCAGAGGAATAGCTGAGAAATACTCGATAGAATGTTTTCGATTTAATTCCATAAATACTTTTTGTATACCTCATTTTTTTCTTGTTTACCTACTTATCAAAAGCAAAAGTAATTGCGTTTAGCCTCAAGATATCGATTTTCTCCCCCGAACAAATCAGTTGCTTGGTAACACTTTATACTTATCTTAAATTGATTTTTTAGGCAAGCATCACTTTGTATTAAATACAATACAAAATAATGCCATTATGGCATTATTTTTATTAGGAGAAAGCTATGATATTAATATGTTTTAGTCAAAACCACACCGCAATGTGTTTTCTTTTGCTCAAATAATGCATCGTTGCGTTAAATCTTGCGACTATTTCAGAAATTGTTACTGGCACTAAAGAGAAAATCAGTAAATTATGAATGAAGTAATCAATGATAAATCTATTAACATCAGTATTCAGGATTTTTTAAATCACATCAAACTCTCTAGCAAAATACCTAAAATCATTAAGGAAATTGCTAGACATCAGGTCATTAAATTATCAGCCGAAAAAGCAGGGATTGAACTAGAAGCAGAAGAAGTGCAACAAGCAGCAGATAATTTTCGGCTCGACAATCAATTATTTAATCCTAAAGAAACATGGTCTTGGTTAGAAAAACACCATTTAACCTTAGATGATTTTGAGGCTATAGTTTATGCTAATGCTTTAGCAGAAAAGTTAGCACAACACTTATTTGCCAAGAGAGTAGAATCTTGGTTTTATGAACATCAACTAGATTATGCTGGTGCAGTTCTATATGAAGTGATCTTAGATGAAGAAGATATGGCAATGGAACTATTTTGTAGTTTGCAAGAACGAGAAATTTTTTTTCATGAGATTGCTCGTAAATACATTCAACAGCCATCTCTCCGCCGTGCGGGAGGATATTTGGGCATTGTTCGTCGTGCTGAACTTAAGCCAGAAATTTCTGCGGCAGTATTTAATGCTTCTCCACCACAAATTCTTCAGCCAATTAAAACTCATAAGGGAACTCACTTGATTATGGTCGAAGAAGTTATTCAGCCTGAGTTAGATGAAGAACTGCGTGCCTGCATCATCTCCGATTTATTTAAAAACTGGATGAAGCAACAAATCAAAAAACTAGAAATAAACGTTCAGTTTAATCTTAAAGATTATCAAACTATTTAAATTATCTTGTGAAGTCTTGCAAGCTGTTTGGTTTAGCATACTTGACTTCACAGCTAAACCCTGACCTACTCTTGATATTGGAAGTAGCTCTCACTAAGACTAAGTTGTGCATCTCCTTGAATAATGGCAATCAATTCATCGTCTACGTATAAATCGCTGCTAGTTCCTGAGTAAACCAAACGATAGTCATCTTCTGAACCACCCAACAGAATGACATCTTCTACAGGCTCGAAATCGGTGATTACAGCATAATCATCGTTGCCCTCTTCATCATAGTGAACAATCGTTTCAGAATCCTCATCTAATATTGGATGTGATCTTCCTCCTAATATGAAATGATCGGAATTTTCTCCCCCTGATAAGGTATCAATCTCTTCTGCATCTGCCGTGATAAAAATCTCACCATCTTCAAATCCTAGACCGCCTCCTGTCAAAGTATCATTTCCCAAATTACCTTTGAGATAATTATTTCCTTCCACACTAGATAGAACGTCGTCTCCTTCTTGTCCTTCAATTGTGTCATTATCATCCAAGCTAACTATAATATCGTCACTGCTACTTCCTGAAATGAGTTCGCCACTCATGCTACTTTCAGAGGTGGAAGAGTCACTTTCCTCCAACTCAATATCGGAAAAATTAATGTCGTCCCCTTCTACAAATAGTCCTGTTGTCGTTGTGTCAGACGAAAAGTTAAAGTCGACCATGCTAATTACGCTCCTAATCCAATAGATTATGGGTTTAAGGGCTCAGAATCTTAAATCTTGTTTTTAGGCGATATATTTAAAAAGTCCAAGATAGTCAAATTTCTGCTCCACATAAGTAAATTGAGTAATTTGCTGCGAAGTTAGATTTAAATGGGTAGTTTCAGTTAAAGGATATTGAAATATTTTTGGGTTTTTTTGATTTAAACGATCTACTTTATTAGGAGTTTTTGTTCAAAGCTATGAAAACACTTTTAATTACATGAGAAAGGTATATTTAATATTGGGTAAGTGCATTGCAGATTTACTTTACGACGAACAGAAGAATGCTGTTGCGAGCTACATACTCTCTGAATTACTCCTTAATATATTTACCAAAAAACCCTTACTTATCACACTATAAAACTTAGAGGTCGTCTGAAAAGTAAATTTTGTCACCTCCGAATCAGATTTCATACATAGATAACAAGGTGAAAACTATTGTGATTTCGTTGGACTAAATTTCCGATCGAGTAGCAATTGAGACTTTTCAGATATCCTCTTAACTGCCTATGTCAAGTATTAAGCAACTATTAAGCCATAGCATATGTGCGTAATGACATATGCTATGGTTAGAATAAGCTTCCTATAGCTTAGGTTGGACTAGTAGTAACCATAATATCTAGTCCGACTTCTACTTTGTTTTAAGTTAAGCGTAATAAGTTAATCTCAACTCAAGCCTAATACCCGATAGGTATTAAGACTATTAGTCAACATCAATATCGTCTTCAACTTCAAAGTCATCGAAGTTAATATCATCCTCAGCTGCAAAGATAACACCAACATTGATATCATTATCAGAATCAAAATCAAAATCAATACCCGCACCAGTGGTACTCATTTCAGTCTCGCTCAAGTCATTGATATAGCTTTTGGGAGTGGGAACTAATCCAGAAATAGTAATAATAGACATTGTTTGGCTCCAGAAAATACAATTTGTTTGTGTGTATAGTAATAATTAAGAATACCCAATACCCGATAGGTACTAAGACTATTAGTCAACATCAATATCGTCTTCAACTTCAA
>JBCCDL010000507.1:0-4965 GCA_039030815.1 Cyanobacteria bacterium P01_A01_bin.83
TGGCATCCGATCGAGTTCAAAGAATATCTCAAACTTCGACGATCCACAAACGGGACAAGAACAAGTGATGGAAGAGAAATTATGGGGCTGATGGCGAACTCGATCAATTATAGAAAATGATTTCATTTATCAGTTATCCTTCTTCGAGGACGTAGTCAGTTGTCAGTGATGCGAGGAGTCCTAACGGATAGCTTGACGCGGAGCTAATTCTTTAACATCGGCAGTATAGCTGTACCGATATATCTTTTTTCTCCTTTCAATTTAGATAGTAATCAATTTATTAGTTTTTTTGTACTATAAAATTTTTTATATTTCCTATACATTCTCTTAGACTTGCTTGAGATGTAAGTATTATATAGCCATATTTATAATTTTATGCAGTAAAAAGTTATGCAAACAAATTTTTTGGTAATGAACCGTGAGATTGTTCAAATGCTTGTATATACGGATTATATTTCACTAAAATTTGATAGTAAATAGAAATTAAGCAAAAGCATAACTATATTATGGATAAAATTTTGGTATCGTTGAATACTTTTACCTATCTGGTTGAGTACATCTTTTGTCGGTCAGCATCATTCATTACTTACCAGTTGAAGTTTGATTTTGAAGACTTTATCCGACACTACAGCTTAAAAAACTACGGATATAAAACGTGAATTTGATCGATTGACAATATTAATACGTAACAAAAATTCAAGCGATCTCATCATACAATTGATTAATTAGCTTTTGCATACTATTATGTTATGCAAAACAAAAAATTATTAAATTAGCATACTTCATTTATGGCAATGCTCTTGGCTTTCTCTAGTACACTTCTAGTTCGACGGAAAGCCAGCCTATTTACATCAGTAGAGATAACCGTTATTTTCCCATGACTCTTATTGTCCTATTTTGAATAAAAATCTTGAATAGAAAAAATCGCGATCGCCTTAGTCTCTATCTTAACGAAGTAAATAAGCTCGAAGTTACGGTATTGTTTGCGGGACGATTAGGAGATTGTGTATATTACAACATAGTTTTAAATGCAGTACAAGCTTTGGGTTTATTTAAAAAAGAAATAGCTAATCCGAACCAAAGAGTATTTTTAATTTAAGTCAAATCTCAATTATGATTCGTATTTTGTTAGTAGACGATCAGAACATTGTTTGGCAAGGACTCCAAGCTTTATTTAAAAACAGACCTCAAATAGAAATGGTTGGCTATGCAACTAATGGTAAACAAGCTCTGGAAATGGTGGCACAGCATCGACCAGATATTGTCTTGATAGATATCGAAATGCCAGAAATGAACGGCATTGTTGCCACGCAAAAAATTTCTCAACAATTTCCCCAAACGGGAGTTATCATCTTCAGCAGTCACGAAGATATAAAATACACTATCCAATCTTTGAAGGCAGGTGCTAAAGGATATCTGCTTAAACATACTTTATTTGAAGATTTAGAAAAAGCGATCGAGCTAGTCCATCATGGCTATTCTCAAATTGAATCAAGGCTACTGACCAAAGTCATCGAAGTCGCATCTAAAACACAAGATACTAAAGCACAAAATAATTTGCCAATTTCAGCTCGCGAATCAAAGTTAGTTAATCATAATTCGCTTCCCCTCTCATCTTTGATCTCAGTCGGCTCTACTTCTAAATCTTTAAACAACAGGATAGTGACTTCTTCAAAGTCGAGAGAAAGCGAGCATCGACCCCCAAACTCCCAGACTATAGCTTTTGAAGTCAAACCTGACTCTGTCCCAGATGCTGATTTCTCCCGTGTATCAAAATCAGCTTCAGATAATTCTGCCCAAGGTCAGAAAGTTCACAATCATGGTTCTAGTAACGAAACTCTCGATGAGCTGATTGATCCGACTGAACCAAAGGAAATAAACACTCACAACTCATCGAGAAATAAAGTATTCCTCGGGAGCATCATCATATTAGCAATTGCCGCTTCGATTTTGGCATCATTTCAGCTGCGCTTATTTAAACGTAAACGTCTCGAACCTCAACCCAGCGCAGCACCAGTTATCAGTGTCGCCAAAGCTGAACGCAAAACCGTAGTTGCTCTAGGACGTATCGAACCTTTAGGAAAAGTAATTGCCCTCTCAGCCCCTACCTCTTTGGAGGCAGTCAAGATCGAACAGCTATTAGTGCAAGAGGATGAGCTAGTGGAAGTCGGACAAATTATCGCGGTTTTAGATGGTCGCCAAAGACTCCAAGCCGCTTTAGATGAAGCCGTAACAGGGGTAGAGATCGCCCAGGCACGTTTGGGGCAAGTCAAAGCAGGAGCTAAACCAAGTTCCGTCCAAGCTAAACAAGCAGCGATCGCCAATTTAAAGGCAGAATTAGCGGGAAAACTGCAAACACAAAGGTCGACTATCGCCAAACTAGAGGCACAGTTGAACAATGCTCGCTCAGAACTCCAGCGACACCAATTGCTTTACCAACAAGGAGCCATTTCGACATCAGAGTTAGACCGCCAGAGATTAACTACCAATACAGCTCAAGAGCAATTAAATGAAGCACGGGCAATCCTCAGGCAAACCCGACGGACTTTGTCGGCTCGTATACAAGAAGCGATCGCGCTCTTAGCAGAAACTGAAGAGGTTCGTGATGTGGATCTCCAACTGGCACAAGCAGAATTGAATCAGGCTCAAGCAGCAGCAAATAAAGCTAAATCTGATATGGAGCTTGCTTACGTACGAACTTCTATAGCGGGACAAATTTTGGCAATCCACACTCGCCCTGGAGAAGCCCCAGGACAAAAGGGTATTGTCGAGATTGGCAAAACCGAGCAAATGGTAGTGGTGGCAGAAGTTGACCAAAACGATATTAAGCTAGTCGAAATTGGTCAACCAGCAACGGTGGTCAGCGGTATTTTTGACGAAAAACTTCAAGGTAAAGTACATAAGATCAGTTCCCAGGTTGGTAAAAACGATATTCTCAATACCGATCCTGCTGCTGACGAAGATACTAGAGTCGTTGAGGTGCAAATTTTGCTCGAACCTGAGTCTAGCCAAAAGGTAAGCACGTTAACCAATTTGGAAGTAGATGTGACGATCAAAGTTTAGAGCTAACACCAATGAGATCTACAATTCCCCTGGCACTATTGCAGCTAATCCATAATCGAAGTCGTTTTGCCGTTACGATTGCTGGAGTCGCCTTTGCGGTTATTCTGATGTTTATGCAGTTAGGCTTTCAAGAGGCACTGTATGAAGATGCCACTACAATCCATAGAAGCCTTAAGGCAGATTTAATTTTACTTAGCCCCAAGTCCGTTGCCTTCTTTGGTATGAGCAGTTTTCCCCTGCGCCGTCTTTACGATGCGATGGAAATTCCTGGAGTGAACTATGCTAGTCCGTTTTACATTGGCTGGGGACAGTGGAAAAATCCGCAGACCGCATCCAGTCGCGATATTTCTTTTTTGGCTTTTAACCCCGATAAACCAGCATTTAACTTACCTGGAGTTGCCCAAAATCTCAACACGATTAGACGTTCGGGGGTAGTCTTATTTGACAGCCTTTCCCGACCTGAATATGGCTCAGTAGCTGAACAGTTAGGGCGGGGTCAGTCCGTAAACACAGAAATTAACGGACGTAATGTTAGGGTAGAAGGCTCGTTTGCCTTGGGTGGTGGGGTAATGTCAGCCGATGGTCTGCTGATCGGCAACGATCTTAACTTTCAAAGAATTACGGGACGTAGCTTATCTCAGATCGATCTGGGTTTGATAACTTTACAACCTAATGCTAATTCACAGCAGGTAAAACTCGCTCTAACAAAAAATTTACCCCAAGATGTAAAAGTAATGACCAAACAGGAATTTATTGACTTTGAACAAGATCACTGGAAGAATAGCTCGCCGATTGGCTTTATTTTTAGTATCGGTACGGCGATGGGGTTTTTTATTGGGGCGGTAATCGTCTACCAAATTCTATATACTGATGTAACTAACCATCTGGTGGAATATGCTACCCTAAAAGCGATCGGCTACGCTAACATTTACTTTGTTAAGCTGGTGTTGGAAGAAGCACTGTTACTGGCGACTCTGGGCTTCATTCCTGGTTTAATTATTTCGGTAATTCTTTACGAGATTACCAGAAATGCTGCTCGTTTACCAATGACAACGAATATAGTTCAGATTCTATTCATTTTTATGTTGACTGTCATTATGTGTGTAATTTCAGGGGCGATCGCTATTCGTAAGTTAAATGATGCTGACCCAGCAGATATTTTCTAGATATTTATTGTTTAGCTCAGCAATTGTACCTAATTTATCGCCACATAAGTAAAGTAAGTAAAAGTTAAGCTTTAAATTTAACTTAATGCTGATTTTATGTAAAAATTATAAGTACACGATTGCTTATGTAATAACTGTGGATTTTGAAACTGCCTTGAGTTTTGTTAATAGCATAATTGCCACCAAAGCGGGAAAAAAGTTACGTTCTCCTGAGATAGCAATCTTGAGAGGTACTTGGCAGGGCATAACTTACGAGCAAATGGCAGACTCTTCACCCTACAGTGCCAACTATTTGATGCGAGATATCGGTCCTAAATTTTGGCGACTGCTATCGGAAGTTTTAAGGAAAAACGTCACCAAAAACAATCTGAGAGTAGTTTTAGAAAATGCTTATGCTGCCTCAAATCTGTCCGACTCCCTAGACAGCATCAATGACTCAGAAGCCATAAACTTTCCCATTATCAACCAGGATTTCGTTGCCGATAGCGTGAATCAATTTTATGGTAGAGAGCAGGAATTGAGTTTGCTTCGGCAATGGGTGATCGATGAACATTCCTGTTTGCTTGGTTTATGGGGATTGAGCGGTGTTGGCAAGACAGTCTTGATGAAAAAGTTGGGCGAACAGGTTAAGGATCAATTTGAAATTGTCATTTGGAGGTCTTTGATCGATGCACCAAGCCTCAAAGAACTTGTATATAGTATTTTGCCTTCAAGTAGTGCCTGGGAACAGGAGGAA
>JBCCDL010000508.1:0-4960 GCA_039030815.1 Cyanobacteria bacterium P01_A01_bin.83
AAATTCCTAAAGCAACAAAGACTCCTGTAAACTTACCTACCTCTTCTCCTCGGCATTGCAATACTGAATTAATTGCAATCCGAGACTTTTGCTTACGTCGCAAAATTTTGGTAAATCTGTCCCATTTTTCCTGATCTCTTAAGGAGGAAATTGCTTCAAAGTCACTATTAATCGGTTTGTCATAGCTTAAGGTATTTTTCTGGATTACTAATCTGCTGTTGATTCCTTCACTCCTCAGCCGAAAATTTACTAGTGTCCAGGCGCTAAGAATTGCTAATGCCGAAGCGCTTCCACCAAATACGGTTGAGCGATGATTGATATTGGGTTGTAATGGTGCGCTAAGTTTAACTAAATTATTACTTCTCGCAATTACCTGAACCTGTATCGCTTTCGAGATTGGAATTTGCTCATATAAATAAGCTTGAATTGTTTGGTTGTCTTGCATCTTTAGCCTTGACGATAAATCGCTGTTAATTCTTGAGGAATTGCCATCGGGCGCATGGTTTCTAAGTCAACAAAAAACCCTGTCTGAATCGCAGTCGTAACAACCTGGCTATCTAAAATAATTTCTGCATGTAAGGTACAGCGCAGTTTTCCTAATTGAGCAATCCACATTTTGCCTATAGGGCGATCAAATATTCGCAGTGCTTTCTTGTATTCGATCTGGCTAGAATAAATGATGGGACAGCATCCTTTTGCCATTAACTGTTCTAAAGGCAGATAGGATTCTAAGATTTCTAACCTGAGATCTTCTAACCAGCGCAGATAAACAATATTGCTGACAATTCCTGCAAAATCGATGTCATAGGTTTTTACGGGCAGATCTAAGGTTACTTCTAGTGATTTTTGATTCATCTTATCTTGATAATTATTTTAAGACCGATCGGTCTTTTTTGATTTAAAAAAATAGTGATCTTTTTTGAGCGTAATTAAACTTCAATAACTCTAAGTCAGACTATTCTGAATATAATTTTGCAGATGAGCGATCGCTCTTTGTAGATGAACAGGATTTTTCTCAAGTTGACTCATCATAATTGCTCCTTCAATCGTACAAATGATAATGGTGGCAATGGTATCAGGTTGAACGGTTGCTGGGATCTCACCTTTTTTAACGCCCTTGTGGATAATCCGCACAATTAAGCTACGCCAAGAATCAATAGCGGCGATCGCGCGATCGCGTAATGGTGAATCAGTATCATCAACTTCTATTGCCGTATTCAAAATTGGACACCCTCCTACAATAGGAGGTGCTTCTACATAAGCCAAGTAACTTGATACTAAAGCCTGTAAACGTTCTACAGCATTACTTTTAGTTTGCACAGCACTCCAAACATGTTGACTCATGACACTGACTGCGTAGTCAAACGCTGCTACAGCCAGTTCATCTTTACTTTGAAAGTGGTTATAGATTCCTCCTTTTTTCAAACCAGTAGCCTGCATAATATCGGCGATCGACGAACCTGCATAACCCTTCTGGTTAAACACCGCTGCTGCTTGCTGAATTATGCGACTTTTAGTTTGTTGAGCTTTCGACATAGTAGTTTTAAGACCGTTTGGTCTGTATTAGTAAAATAGCATCCACACCGATAAATGTTAAGTACTTAATATTTAGTTGATTAATTATTCAATTAGTACTATAATACTAGAGGTGTTGGCAATTTCTTCAGACGACTTTAATTGGGGAACTGGGCAGTTCCCTTTTTTTATTTGATCTAATACTAAATCCGCTTGGTAAAAGTGGTATTCAGTTTCTTACTCAAAATTTTCTAACTAATACTCATTACTCATTACTCGTTACTCATTACTTACTTTTTTAAGTAACCTATACGAAACGGGTTTAGTATGAGATAGATCTCAACTACAAAAAAAGCTAAATAAAATTAGTTATCAAGCACCAGATATCAGAGTCACAGCTAACTTATCGGCAATACCCTCAATCCACTGTTCATCTTTTTTAGTGTAGCTACGAGGCGCATTAGCACCTAAAATTAAAACCCCTTGGTTGCCGATAGGCTGACAGATAACTCCCTGAGTGTTTTCGGGCAAGTAATCAAACTCGACCTTACCTGGATAAAGATTTAGATTAACTAAATAAACTGGCTTTTGCTTGGCAAGCACTCTTTGTACAATTGCTCCTGGCTTTACTTGCGGATTTTTACCTAATACACCACGGCGGAGGATAGTCTTACCATCATAGTAAACTACTAGCGATCGCGTTACGGTATTGGTCAACAACAAATGAGATGCCCAAGCCAACTCAGTTCGCGCTATTTCTGAAAGTTCCGCACTCAATTCCAAACCTGTCTCGCCAATCAAATCTACTGTATCGGGAGTTCTGGCTTGAATTTGCTGCCACAATAATCCAACTAAAATTAAGACCGCCCCTTCAATTACCCCTAAAGCATCTGAGCGTGCCTGAGAATCAGTAATTTGAACAGTTAATAAACGATTAATCAGCAGCAGAAATCCACCTAATCCTCCAGCGAAGAAAGGTAATAACCTCAATACATAGTTAGTATCTTTTTTACTCATTGTTAAAGCTTTTAGCTTTTAGCTGCACGGCGCGTAGCGTCGCAGCCTCGTGACTAGGCGGATTGGGCGCAAGCCCTGCGCTTTTAGCTCCTAGCTTGTTCCTTGTTCCTTGTTCCTTGTTCCTTGGTCCTCCTTCCTCTTAACTTACTCTTCTCCTGCTTCTAAAATACGTTGAAATAAATAGCCTGTGCCTCTGGCAGTAAGAATTAATTCAGGATTACTAGGATCGTCTTCTAACTTGGCACGTAGACGAGAAATATGTACATCCACTACCCGAGTATCAACGTGGCGTTCGGGAGTATAGCCCCAAACTTCTTGCAAAATTTCTGAACGAGAAAATGGTTCTCCAGAACGACTAACCAACAACTCTAACAGACTAAACTCCATTCCCGTAAGGCGAATACGCTCATCGCCTTTATATACCTGACGCTTGTTGGTATCGATCCTAATCGAGCCGACATGAATTACTCCTGAACTGGGAATACCAGGAGCGCCATTTTTCTCAACGCGGCGTAGTACAGAGCGAATTCTAGCCTCTAGTTCCTTAGGAGAAAAAGGCTTGACAACATAATCATCAGCACCCAACTCCAAGCCTGTAATGCGATCGGCAACGTCGCCCAAAGCAGTTAACATAATAATGGGAATATCAGATTCTTTGCGTAATTCTTGGCAAACACCATAGCCGTCTAACTTAGGCATCATCACGTCTAAAACTACCAGACTGGGTTCAGTAACGCGGAAAGTTTCCAATGCTTCTTCCCCATCAGCTGCGGTGACTACGTCATAGCCAATCATTGACAGACGAGTTTCTAAAATACGACGGATGCTTGCTTCGTCATCTACCACTAAAATTTTTTCTTTATTGGTTTCCAAATTACTATACGCTCCTTATTTTTAAGTAAAATAACCGATATTTAAGATAAATGTCTAAAGTCTAATCGCACAAACTAATTGACTAGAATTTTTCATAGCTCTAATGCTATATTCTACGGCGATTAAGGCAATAACTCGCACTATTACGGAGTTTTTTCAGATTTAATTTATCTTTGAGGCTTTTAAAGTTTCTTAGGATTAAAATTATGTTACTTATTTATCTTTTTATTTCTTCAATTCTCTAATTTTTCTTAAGGTAATGGCTAAAGCAAAACAAATTTATATCTGCAATAATTGTGGAGCGGAATATAGCCAGTGGTTTGGATTATGTAAAGACTGCAATGAGTTTGGTACTATTTCTGAAGAACCAGTAGAAGTTTCCTCAAGTGGAGGATATAGCCGTGGAGGATGGCAGTCAGGGACTCGTAACAATAACAAAGCATCAAGTGCTGCCAAACCTAGAGTTTCCCTTAAGTTTGACCAAATTAATAATGATGTCCAAGAACGCTTTCCTTCTGGTTATGGAGAGTTTGATCGAGTTTTGGGGGGAGGAGTTGTTCCTGGTTCTTTAGTATTAATTGGCGGCGATCCTGGCATCGGTAAATCAACTTTGCTGTTACAGGTGGCAAACAAGCTGTCTTATAATTTGCCGCGCATTCTCTATGTTTCGGCAGAGGAGTCAGGACAACAGGTAAAATTAAGGGCTTCGCGTCTAGACGTGGCAGATACTAAGGCAGAAGCTGGTAAAGAGAACAGCAATGGGAAAAAAGCAAAAAAAGAGAATAATCTTTATGTAATGCCAGAAACGGACTTAGAGGAGATCTTGCGGGAGCTTGAATCTTTGAAACCGCAGGTAGCAGTAATCGATAGTATTCAGACTCTTCATTTTGCAGCATTGACTTCTTCTCCTGGTTCAGTGGCACAGGTGAGAGAGTGTACCTCGGCATTGATGCAGGTGGGTAAAAGAGAGAATATTACCTTATTAATTGTGGGTCATGTGACCAAAGAAGGTGCGATCGCAGGACCAAGGGTATTAGAACACTTAGTAGATACAGTACTCTATTTTGAGGGCGATCGCTATGCTTCTCATCGTCTGTTGCGATCGGTCAAAAATCGCTTTGGTGCTACCCACGAAATAGGCATTTTTGAGATGGCTGAGGGGGGTTTGGTGGAGGTGGATAACCCCTCAGAATTGTTTTTAGGGAATCGTGATGAGGCTTCCCCTGGAACCTCAATTGTGGTGGCATGTGAAGGAACACGCCCCATTGTAGTGGAGATACAAGCGTTAGTCAGTCCTACTAGCTATACTTCTCCCCGTCGCTCAACTACAGGCATTGACTATAATCGTCTCCAGCAAATTTTAGCTGTATTGGAAAAAAGAGTCGGGGTTCCCTTATCAAAACTGGATGCTTATGTCGCTTCGGTCGGCGGTCTAGGAGTAGGAGAACCTGCTGCTGATTTAGGAGTGGCGATCGCTATTGTGGCGAGTTTTCGCGATCGCGTGGTCGACCCGCGCACGGTCTTGATCGGAGAAGTCGGCTTAGGAGGACAGGTA
>JBCCDL010000509.1:0-4949 GCA_039030815.1 Cyanobacteria bacterium P01_A01_bin.83
ACAGGATGAGTATTGTGACAAGTCACACAGGCTTCGGCTACAGCTTTATCTGGATAGAGGGCAGAGAAGTATTTTTGACCACCAATTTCTTGATACTCTTTATAGGGTTCGCCAGTTTCGTTAACGGCTTCCATAGCTTTTTTCTCAAATTCAGATTTAGGGGCATGACTATCGTTGATATTCCAAGTAGAAATCAAGTTATAAGTAAAGCCAATTCCTTTTTCTTCTGCGGTGTCTGCTGCTACTTCTGAACCTAAACGGAACATTTGAGCAGGTAGAGGTACACCACCAGCTTGCTTCCATCCTTCAGTTGCTTCTGCTGGAATTACGCCATCAGGTTTTTCTTTCCCTTCAAGCTTTTGCAAACGGTTAACCACATGCTTGGTGTAGGCGGTTCGGTCAGCTAACAATACAGTATGAACGTAGTCTACTGCTACTTCAGGAGAAATCCCTACTTCTGCCTGTGTGGAGCCACCACCACCACAGGCGATGGCTGTAAAGCAGATAGTAACGCCTAAAGCAATTAAGGCGATAGTTCTGGTTTTGATGCTCTCAATTAGGTTGTTCATTGTTAAGATAGTCTTGGTTTATTTATCGGTTGGGTAAAGTAAGTGGGATATATGCCATAACTCCTCTAAGGAGTTGCTTTGCTCGATCTTTTCTTTTCTAGCTCCCGTACTAGTTCAAAAGTACGCATTTGCTCATTAGGCGGACGAGCAAAGTTGGCTTCGACTAGTTCATCGTCAAAGATGCTATTGTAGGCGTGTTCTACGCCGTGACAGTTCATACAGACCTCCTTGACCATGCGATCGCGTGGTTTGAGTGTATAGGTATTATTGTGATTAACCAGTACTTCATCCCCATGAGCTGACCGAGGCAGGTGACAGGTAGCACAGGTGACTGATTCGGCATTAGGACGAGGTAAGGTTCCTATTTGGCGGAAAACCTGGGCATGGGGGGAGTTTTTGTAATTTAAGGAATGATTGTCGTTGTGGCAGGTGAGACAGGAATCCACTGCTGCTTGGTAAGTATCCACGGTATGCACATTATGGCAACTGTTACAGTCTAGCTGTCGCTCCAGGGAGCTTTCTTTCATGGGTAAATGAGCCATGGCTGGAGTTAAAGGTGATAACCCTTCTAGAGTGCGAATGCCATGTTTGCCCAGGAGAAAGGTATCAACACTTTGTTCGTGACAGCTTCTACAGCTTTCGGAGGTTGGCTGGGCAATAAATGCCTTGGTGTCTTCCTGTTGATGGCAACTCGAACAATTGACCTCTGCTAAAGCATGAGCGCTGCTTTGCCACTGTTGTTCAATTTTTTGAAGTTGAGCTTTATTTACACCGTCTGCCAATGCTAACCCAGGAGAAATTAAGGAGAATAATATAACTAAACATAATCCTAATGCGACTACACTCTTCTTCCTTATCCTTCCGCCCTTATCCTTCATCCTTTTCCTCCTGAAATCAGTGGGCGGTCATCAGCGCGAAATGAATTCGCGCTTACGCCCACCAAGAACTCCTGGTTTAAATCTGGCTGAGGAGGAGATTCTAAATCAGTGGTTACAACTCGGCTAGGTAATGCAGGCTTTGGTAGCAGCCACGGCTGATCTAAATTTTGGCGTAAGAAGCCTGTGGATATAGAACGATGATCGTGAAAGTTATGACAACCAGCAGTCCAACAGCCATCAGGTTCAAAGCCATTGTGACTGGCAAGATCTCCTTCGATCACCCCCTGATGACAAGCCATACACAAATCAGGCTGCAAATTGACTCCCCGCCCAAACATATGTTCGTGTTCGCGATGACAAGCGGTACAGGTCAAAACATCTAGGTTCTCCCTTAGTTCTGCCCATCGAGGATCGCGAAACTTTTTGGCACCATGTACGTCTTCCGCCATCTCTGCCTCGTGACACCGATTGCAGGTATCGTTACTGACTGGTTTAAAACCTTCGTGACATGAACTACAGGAAGCTTCAAATAAAACATGACCGTTGGAAGTTTCCCCAGGAAGAAATACCTGTTTGCTATCTAAAGCAAACGCTGAACTAAACCAGATCAGCATAATTACCATGGCACCAATGATGGCAAACTTGGAGCCCAAAAATTTGGATAATCGAAAACCACGCCTTTGATTGATTGCCATCTTACTTTAGAGCAGTAAAGCCAAGACAGTAGCAATAATTCCCATTATTCCTCCTCCCAACAGCGCAAATAAGCTAGCTTTTCCAGAATCATGGACAAATTCTGCTGTTTGTTCCTCCTTAACACTAATTTTGCTGTGGTCAGCAGATAAAGGTTGTGTAGACGGAAGTACAATTTCAGTATTACTGCGAGCTTCTGGCTGTAAGGCAATTTCAGCCTGAGAGTAATCGGCACCATCAAGCATAATTTCACTAATAGCACCATAAGCATCGACCCAGGCTTGTTTGGTATTAGGAGTCCATTTTTCTCCTAAATACTGTTCAAATGTAGTTAGCAAAGCACTGCCTACTAAAGGATAATGTTCTGGTAAAGCCCCATACTTAACATGACGCGCTCCCAAACCCCTCAGCGCGCTATCTAATACATCAGGTTTACGCAAATTCTCTACCACTAATACCAAAGAACTTAACAGCTTTTTTTTCTGCTCTTCCATATTGGTAGTTGTAAACAAAGGCTTGGCTTCTGGGTTAGCTGTAAATAAATTTTCGTAGAAACTATTTACAAACTCATTAGATTGAGGCTTTATTTCCTCAAAGCTTTGTTCTAAAAGAGCAACTTGTAAACCTTCCTCTTCAACCGTTTCTACTTCTCCTGTAGGAGTTGGCAAAGCAATTTCAGCATCAGAATAGTCTGCACCATCAAGCATAATTTCACTGATAGCACCGTAAGCATCCACCCAAGCTTGCTTAACTTCAGGAGTCCATCCCTCCTGTAAGTACTGCTCAAAGGTCTTTAATAAAGCATTGCCTACTAAAGGATAGTGTTCTGGTAAAGCTCCATACTTAACATGGCGCGCTCCCAGCCCACGTAAAGAACTATCTAGTATCTCGGGTTCACGCAAGTTCTCCACCACTAATACTAACGAATTTAGCAGCTTTTTCTTCTGCTTTTCCATGTCGGTAGTTTCAAACAAAGGTTTGGCTTCTGGATTAGCCGTAAATAAGTTGTCGTAGAAACTATTTACGAAACCGTCAGCATGAGGTTTGATACCTTCAAAACTTTGTTCTAGTAGTTCTACCTGTAAAGACATTACTTGTAATCCTCTCCGTTGTAATTAATTCATATAATTGCTGGCTAAAAATATCTAATTTTAATTAGTGTCTAATAAAAATTAAGTCTAAGTTAACAGCATATTTTAGTAAATTGACAGTTTTTTTAATCACAATATTTTGATGAGCATTTAACAATTAAAAGTATTTTACTTTGATTTTGTAGTCTGTAGAATAACATCCACATTAGATTTATATGACAGTCCATACTCATGTTTTGTAGCGATATATACTGAGTTTGAATAAGAATCCGCTAATTGAATATACATCATGCTTTTTATACATAATTTTTTTGGTAGTCATATAAGAAAAGTCCTATAATAGCTCTCTATAACTGAACTTCAGAGAGTCATGGTGATCTTGAAAAAAAAAAGAAAACTTAAGTTTTGTTAACTTATGTTTAATCGTTTTATCTAAAAAATAGTAGTAATTGTTACTGTTTTAAGTTTTTTGTTAGTGGTAGGGATAATAGTAATGCTTAGTTGGTATTTTTGGCTTTAACAATTTATAAAATACCAAAAATTATATATTAAGAAATAATTAAAGTTTTAGATTAAAGCTATTTTAAAAAGCTAATTATATTGAATATTTCAAACATCTTAATAAGTAGAAAATGCTTGGCTAAGATGACAAATACTTTTTTAATAAATCACTGTTTTCCCTCAATAATTTATAGAGTATCTTGATGTTAGAATCCTTGACTCGTTTTGTTAGTTCGATCAAATTGGCTGTTCCGCTACTCAGCAGTATTATTGGTATCTTAATTTGGGCTACTTTTTATGAATCGCAGGTGGGTTCAGCTACGGTACAGCAGGAAGTATACAAAAGTCCTTGGTTTGGGGCATTAATGTTTTTACTGGCAGTTAACTTGGGTATGTCTGCTATATCTCGCTACCCCTGGAAAGGCGCGAGAAAAATTGGCTTTGCCCTAACTCATTTAGGACTGATTGTCATTATTGCTGGTTCAGCAGGAGTTATTCATCTGGGGATGGAGGGGATGCTTGTGGTGAGGACAGATAGCGCTGCTAACGATCGCATCAGAGTAGAGGGAGATTTATTGCAGGTAGTTAGCTCCGATGGCACTAGCGATACTGGTAGTATTTTTGTCAGGCAAGATGGGACAGTTATGCCGAAATCTATTGGGGGGCTGGAGTTAAAAGCTTATACCAACAATGCCGTACAGTCGATTAGCTTTGCTAATAGTGGTAATAAAAGTAATCCAGCAGTAAAACTAAGTTTAAGTAGCGATCGCATGGGACAAACTCTAGAGCGAACGCTGGCGATTGTGAAACTAGCCGAAGGCATCGCACCTACTGGTTATAGTAAGGTTAATTTGGGACCAGCAGAACTAGAAATCGTCCAGGCTGATGATCAGCGTCAATTAGACCGACTGCTCAATCCTCCTTCAGCAAATAGGCATCCTTGGGGAGAAGTTACCATAGCCGATGCTGGCAAAAAGCGTACTTTTGATGTTAAACGTAATCAAGCCAAAACTGTACGAGTAGGATCAATCAAAGCTTCAATTATTGGTTTCTTTCCCGATTTTCGCCTTGATGGCAACAAGCAACCAATCACCGTATCAGAAAACTTGCGTAACCCAGCCCTAGCAATAGATGTAACTTCGTCTCAAGGTAAAGAACGCTGGTTTGTTTTCAATCAAATCAATTTTCCTCCTGTTCGTACTTTAATCTCAGGGGAA
>JBCCDL010000510.1:0-4928 GCA_039030815.1 Cyanobacteria bacterium P01_A01_bin.83
ACATGCAACTATGATAAATTTTTTATTGATTTAACCCCAGTTTCCTTTGCTATTGCACACATTGATTTAATAATAAGCAGCTAATTAATATGTTTAAGTCTAAAGTTAAAAAACGACGAATATTTACTCACCGCAGACGAAGTCGCCGTCGTTTTTCTTGGCTAGGTGCGATCGCTTCAGTGGCGCTCCTGCTACTGATATCGGAGTTATTGACCCGTATTTTTATTGATATTTCAGGTCAAAGGAAGCAGTTTGCTCGAACAGAAGTAGAGAATGATTTATGGCAAGCCTATAAACTAAATTATGCTCCATCGACTCCAAGTTCATCAGGGGAAAATGAGCAGGGATTATTAGCTAAAAACACTATTGCTACAGGATACGAACTAGTTCCCAATCAAAAGAGTAAATATTGGCAGATCAACGAGCAAGGTTTCCGTGAAGAAACTGCTGTTCCTCTGACAAAGCCGCAAGATGAAATTAGAATCTTTTTATTGGGTGGTTCAACTGCATTTGGCTATGGTAATGCGAGTAATTCTGCTACCATCAGCACCCAACTGGAAAAACGCCTCCAAGAACGCTTACAGCAGCAACTCACATCCCCCAAATTATATAAACCAGATTTGTTGCCTTTTGACAAAACTGAACGGCAAAAAGCGATCGCTAAACCTTCCAAAATTAAGTCAGGAAACTATCGCGTGATCAATGCTGCTGTTCCTGGTTATGCTTCGGGAAATGAACTAGCTCAGGTAGCCTTGGGAATTCTCAAGTATCAACCTGACCTGATCGTCATTTTAAATGGCTATAGTGATTTAATGCTCCCTAGCGAGCAACAAGCTGTTGTCGTGGCACCAAATATCAATTCAAACGACAATGACAGCAAAATTTTAGCTTATTTAGGGCAATTTGCCGATTTAGTTCAAAACAATAGCTACTTAGCCCAAGTAGTACTAAATCAGTGGTCAAACTACTCCACAACTGACTCTAAAGCTGACTTTTTACTTGATGAACAAACTTCACAGATGATCAAGCATTTACCAGAAAATGAAACAGAATTGTTGAAAAGAGTTACTAGATATACAGAACATCAAAAGCAAATTCTTAAATTAAGTGCAGCAGCTCGCATCCCTTTAGTAGTGGCAATTCAGCCAGAAATTACAGGGCGTAATCCTAGCCAGCTTACTAATGAGGAGGGGGAAATTGCTACCGAACTAGGCAGAACTTATATCAAGCAAGTTAGAGATGATTATCCATTGTTCACCAAAGCTGCTTTCAGTTTAGCACAAGCATATCCCAAAAATCTCAAAGCGGTGGATTTATATCGACTAACAGATAAATATCCATCTCCTAGCTTTATTGATGCTGTTCATCTCAATGAAACTGCCAATCAAAAAGTTGCCGAACAGCTTTACTACGCCATCACTACTTTTTCTAAAATGCAGGTGATACCAAAACAAGCAGCCAAGCCGCAATCTAAGCCTGAAACTAATCAGATTCAGAATTAAAGCCTATTAGCTAATGCAAGACCAATTAAGTTTTGATACTTCAGTTATTACTTTGAGCTATAAATTCTGGGTCTTTATCTCGCGCAGAGGCGCAAAGACGCAGAGTAAGAATGCAAAGTCTTTAACTCCAGATCACTGACTTGTGTTGGAATCAAAAATTAAGCTATTGATTGAAAACAATAAAATTGATTAGAAAAGGTATTAAATAAATGTTTTTTGAAATCGTTAAATTTGCCATGGATGTGTCAGGTTTAAGTAGCCAACAAAAAATTGCTGAATGGGCAAAGTTAAACAGAACCAATCCTTTTGATATGGGAGCAAAAAATTATCAACGTTGTTTATGGGATTTAAAACTTGGAGGTAAATATCACGAACTTGAATACAATGAATGACCAAACTAGATCGAATATCCAATCTTCCTTTGCTTCCTTCCCCTACAATTGCCAACACCAAACAAACAAACCCTTTGCGCCTCTGCGTCTCTGCGCGAGACAAAAGATCTTTAATATTGCTTCTTTATTCCTCAACATACAAACAAGCGCGATTCCGCCCTTCCTCTTTCGCCTGGTAAAGAGCTTTATCAGCCAAAGCAATCAGCAATTCTGGACTAGATTCCGCATTGGGAATTAAACTATGAACACCTAAACTAATAGTTACATAATCATTGATTAAAGATTTTTGATGTGCAACATGCAATTTGTTGATGTTAACCGCAATTTTTTGTGCAATTTTTAAAGCTTCAAGACCATTAACTTGAGGCAAAATAATGCCAAACTCCTCTCCTCCATAGCGAGCAACTAAACCAGGAATTGATTCCATAACACATTCGATTGCTAGAGCAACCTGCTGTAAACAGTAGTCTCCGATAGGATGACCATAGGTGTCGTTGTACAGTTTAAAATAATCTATATCGCAAAGTATGAGGGAAAGAAACTCTTGTTCTTGGTTGAGCCTTTGCCACTCTTGGATGAGATAATCATCAAAACGACGACGATTAGCAACCTGAGTTAAACTATCAAGGACACTGAGTTGCTCTAATTCTCTGTTTGCCAAACTTAGTGCTGCTTGTGCTTTTTGGCGATCGCAAATTTCGTTATGTAGCTGGGCTTCTACCAAGTCAGCATGTTCTGTAGTATTATCTAAAACAATTTCTAAATCAGCTTTTTCTAATTTTAATTCGGCTAATTCTTGACGTAGATATTCTATTTGAAAGATCAACTGCTCTTTAGCAATTTGTTCATCCATTAAAAAGCGATAATCTTCTACTTCTATTTGGGGATGCTCAACCAAATCAGAGGCAATTAAATCTTCTAAAATTTCTTTATCTAAGGGTTTAGAAAGATAAAAACCCTGACCATATTCACACTTTAATGCTTTTAATTGAGCTAACTGAGTTACAGTTTCAATACCTTCTGCGATAGTATTCATGCCCAAATTGTGAGCCAGAGTGACAATCGCCCGCACAATTCCTAATTTCTCAATGTTGTCACCTACACTATTAACAAAAGAACGATCAATCTTGATCGTATCAAAAGGAAATTGATGCAAATAGCTTAGAGAAGAATAGCCCGTACCAAAATCATCTAAAGAAAATTCAATTCCTAAAGACTTTAGCTCTTTTAAAATTGAAATGGTATGCTTAGTATCCTCAACCAGAGAGCTTTCTGTAATCTCTAATTTTAGATTGTGAGGAGCTAGTCCTGTCTGTTGTAAAATCTGCTTTACTTGAGTGACAAAATTAGGCAGACTCAATTGTTTACTAGAAATGTTGACGCTTACTTTCCAATCATCTAAGCTTTTAAATTTAATTTGCCAGTTATACATTTGCTTACAGGCTTGTTGTAAAACCCAAAAACCCAGAGGAATGATTAATCCTGTGTCTTCTGCTAAATCAATAAATTCTCCTGGAGAAATTGTTCCTTTCTCAGGATGTTGCCAACGTACCAGCACTTCAAATCCCTTAATTTTATTATTTCTCAAGGAAATGATGGGCTGATAATGCAGTATAAACTCTTGACGTTTAATTGCTCTTCTTAAATCATTTTCTAATTGCAGTAAAGTTAGCGCTTTACCTCGCATTGCTTGATTAAATATTTGATAGGGAGATTTATTTTGTCTTTTAGCATCTGAGACAGCTAATTCAGCATCCCTAAGTAAATCTTCAGGCTTTTGATATTCTTTATTACCAACAGCAATTCCAATACTGGCTTCAATAAATACTTCGTATCCTGCCAAATCAAAAGGAATTCCTAGCTCTCGATAGATTCTTTCGGCAACATTAGTTGCATATCTTATTTGTTCAACATTGCTTAGTAAGATAGCAAATTCATCATTTCCCATACGGGCAATCAAATCTTGTGAACGCAGGCAACTTTGTAATCTTTCTGATATAGCAATTAATAGACAGTCGCCCAAGATTCTACCCAAGCTACTATTAATTAGTTTGAAGCGATTAACATCAACAAATAGAATTACAAATTCATATCCTATTCTTGAGGAGCAAAAATTTATTTCTTGCTCAATATGTTTTAGTAAAAAATCATAATTAGGTAATCCAGTTAAGCGATCATAATTTATACTTGTTGGTAAATATTGTGGAGATGATATTTCAGTTTTAAGAGTGTAAATCGGTCTTATTTTTGGTTCGCGAATCGCTAGTGGTTTATGATGATTTAACTTTTGCCAAAACTCCTCAGAAATATCTTGCTTTCTGACCAAAATTTCGATTTGCTTGCTCCATTGCTCAATTATAGCCAGCTTGAGAGGTATTTCCTGAAGCTTAAAAATCATACATTGCTTAGGATTGTTCTTAATAAGCTCTCTAATCCAGTCACCAATTAATGAAACTTCAGAACGGGTTTTAAATACTTGTTCTGCTGCATTATTCAAAAATAGGTAGTTCTTATCCTCGTCAAAAAAAATAGCTGCGTTGCGAATATTTTCAATCGAGGTAATAGAAGTAGGTGCTGAATAAGCTGCTGTTAACTGAGTCAACTCTGTGAGCTTAAATTGAATTTCGTAAAACATCAAACTTATAACTATTCAGTTTATGTATATTTTTTATGAGCTAACTAAAAGTAACCACTAATTACAACCATTACGTAAGTATCCTGAAAATAGTTTAAATAAATAAATTTGTTTACAGAATATTCTTAAGTTAATCGAATTTAAGAATTTAAGCTGTGATTCGGATCAAAAGTTGATTGTCCTTGCCAACTCATAAAGCGCCTCCCAAAGAATATATAGCAGTACGCATTATGTATGATTAGAACACTTTTATTTCTTTTTCATCCCTCATCCCTCATCCCTTATCCTTGCCAAGCTCGTAACTTAACTTGTCCCAACGCTCTCTACGTACTGCGATATTATACTAAATCCGATTTTAAAAACCTAGTTTGGGACTTCCACTTTAAAACTAGGTTAAAC
>JBCCDL010000511.1:0-4927 GCA_039030815.1 Cyanobacteria bacterium P01_A01_bin.83
CGATCTTAAGCGAGAAATGAAGCAGCATCTAGCTAGCAAAGAAGCTTTAGCCAAAAGCGAACAAAAATTTCGGACAATATTTGAACATGCAGGGGTGGGCATTGTCGTCACTGGGTTAGATAAAAAACTGTTGCAGGTTAACCCTCAGTTTTGCCAGTTTTTAGGCTATAGTGCTGCCGAGTTAGAAACGATGACCTTCGAGCAATTTACTCATCGTGATCATCGCCAAGATGACTATCAACAGGTCAAGCAAATGCTCTCTAACAATCTTTCTACTTTGGTCAAAGAGAAACGCTATATCCACAAGAATGGTTCCATCGTCTGGGGTAATTTGACAGCGGTGGCAGTTAAAGATTCGCAGCAAAAACCCAGTTATTTCATTGCCGTAGTTGAAGACATTACTAAGCGCAAACAAGCCGAATTAGCTCTTCTAGAAAGCGAAGTTCAGTTTGTCAGCTTGCTTAACTCCTGTCCTTTTTTAGTTTGGACAGCGGGGACTGACGGTATGTGTAACTTTTTTAATACCGCTTGGTTGACTTTTACTGGTAGAGCCTTACAACAAGAATTAGGTGATGGCTGGTGCCAAGGAGTTCACCCCGAAGATTTAGAATTTTGTCTTGATACTTATCAAACTGCTTTTGCTCGCCGCGAGAGATTCAAGATGGAATACCGTCTGCGCCAACGCAACGGTAAATATGGTTGGATTTATGATGAGGGCATCCCCAGATTTAAAGCAGATGGTAGTTTTGCGGGTTATATTGGTACCTGCGTTGATATCAGCGATCGCATCAAGGCTAAACAAGAACGAGAACAATTACTGCAAAGAGTGGAACAGGAACGGAAATTTCTGGAAATTGTCTTGCAGCAAATGCCCGCAGGAGTGGTTATTGTCGAAGCACCTTCAAGGAAAATTATCCTAAGTAATCCGCAAGCTGCCGAGATCATGAGACAGATCAAAATAGCAGACCTGACCAAAATCGAAGATTGTACTCAGGTAAAATTTTGGAACAGAAAAGGCAAACCAAAAACCATAAATGAGCTACCGATTATTAAGGCTTTAGCAGGGGAGATAACTTCAGGAGAAGAATTGGAAGTTCTCTGTGAAGATGATAGCAAACGCATTATCTTTGCCAACGCAGCACCGATTAGAAATGCTAAATCCGACATTGTGGCAGCAGTGGCGACTTTCTACGATATTACGGAGCAAAAACAAGCTCAAGCAGCCAAAAAAGAAGCGGAAACTAAATCTATCTTACTCAAAGAAATTCATCATCGCATCAAGAATAATCTACAAGTTGTCTCTTCTCTTCTGGATTTGCAAACAGAGCAAATTGAAGATGAAGCAGTACAGGTGTTATTAGAAAAAAGCCAGACTCGGATTTATACCATGGCGCTGATTCATGAAAAGCTATATAGTACCAAAAACTTAGATCGCATTAATTTTGACGAGTATGTAACTTCTTTATGTAGCTATCTATTCGATTCATTTGTTCAAGACTCTAAACAGATTAAGTTACAGCTTGAACTAGAGCCAACTGAACTTAGTATTGATTTGGCTACTCCCTGTGGGTTAATTATCAACGAGCTTGTAGCCAATGCTCTCGAACATGGATTTGTGAACCAGGCAACAGGAGAAATCAAGATCGAGTTCAAAAAGTCGGCGCAAAATTGTTATCTATCTATTCAAGATAATGGCTGTGGATTTAATTTTGATGCCGATGAAATCAGTAAAAATACTCATTTTTTAGGGCTTAGTTTGGTAATTTCACTAGTTGAAAAGCAGCTAAAGGGAAACTGGAAAGTTGAACCAAGCCAAGGGTTTGTAATTAAGATTACATTTCCTTACATCTAAAGATAAATATTTATTAAATAAAATTTTGAGTTGTCTAAACTAGTTATAATACTAGTAATAATTAAGCAGTAGTTTAAGATTTAGCATAGTGATAATATAACAATATATAACTAATCTATAGATAGTTTTTATCTATGGCTAATTATCATGAATACCCAAAGCATCAACCAGACAGATGTGATTTTGAGTAGTACCATTAACATTGACTAAAACTATCTGAGATTATTCAAGTAAGTTTTTGTTTGATTAATATTGTCACAAATGCTTTTATAAGGCTCTACCGAATCTGCGATGTAAAACTGTTAGAAATTAATCATCAGAAGTCTTGCACAGTAAGACATTGAGTTTTTGATAGTTTGTTTTTGTATACTTTTGACCAAATTTAACACTGTAAGTTCGGTAGAGCCTTTTATAATAGCAATGCTATTACTCAGCTTTGTTATGAGGAGTATCGACAATTATAAAAACATACTTCAATAACTTTGGTATTAGTATTTATGAGTATTCAATCAATTTATATCGTTGAAGACGAAATTATCACCGCTCGCAGTATTGCCAAAAATATTAGAAAATTTGGCTATCGTTTAGCAGGAATAGCCAGTTCTGGTTCTGAAGCGATCGCGGAAATTATTACCCTCAAGCCTAATTTAGTTTTGATGGATATTCTCTTAGATAAAGATGATATCGATGGCATCACCACAGCAGAGAACATTCAGTCTCAAATAAAGGTGCCAATTATTTATTTAACAGCACATTGCGATCGCGAAACCCTCGAACGAGCTAAGATTACTACACCCTTTGGTTATATTCTCAAGCCCTACAGAAAAAGAGAACTGCAAATCAGTATTGAATTTGCGCTACATAAGCATCACCAAGAAATCCAGTTGGTTAGGCGAGAAGAGTTGCTTTCTACCATCCTTAACGCTACTAGTGATGGTGTAATTGCCACTAACAAAGCTAGCAAAATAATCTACATGAATCCTGCGGCTCAAAAGCTGACGGGATGGAATTTGAACGAGGCTCACCAACAGCAGGTAGATCAAGTGATGCCAATTGTTGATGAACGTACCCAACAGCCCATAATACATCCTGTTGAACAAGTATTAGAACAGGGTGAAATTATTTATCTTGATGATTATGCTGTCCTGTTAAAGAAAGATGGTGGACAAACTTCAATTAGCGATTCGGCATCTCCCATCATCAACCAAAAAAATGGCGAGAATGTATCTGCTATAGAACAAATTGAAGGTGCAGTTTTGATCTTTGCTCCTCGTCGAACCTCGATTTCTCCACCGCCAGACACAGAGCAAGTAAATAAGGTTGGTAGGCAAGAAATAAATGAGCTTAGTGCTTATCTAATGGACATCCTAGTGCATGAATTACGCTCCCCTTTAACAGTAATTCTCTCGACAACTCAATCGCTGCAAAACTATCGCCAAAAATGGACGCAAGAAAAGCAAAATCAAAATTTTAATCGCATTCAGCAAGCAACCAGACAAATTACTCGGTTATTAGACGATATTACCCTGTGGGAAGAACTAGGAACAGAGCAAATAACTTTGCAGCCTGAATGGGTTAACATAATTGCTCTAAGTGAAGATCTACTAAGCAGTTTGCGTCTAATTGACAATAGAAATCATGAATTAACTATTGCTTTTCAAGGTGATGAGCAGCTTTTCTATATCGATCCAGATATTTTGCAACGCATTCTCAATAACTTGTTGCTCAATGGAATCAAATATTCTCCTTCAGGTAGCACGATTACCCTAGCAATCAACTGCACTAAAGACCAATTGATCTTGCAGGTTCGCGATCGCGGTCGTGGAATTCCTGCTGTTGAACAAACACGCATTTTTGAGCCATTTTATCGCGCTAGTAACACTGAACGAATCAAAGGCACGGGATTAGGGCTAGCAATTGTTAAAGAGTATGTACAGCTTTGTGGAGGAGAAATTACTCTTGAAAGTAGTACGACTTCTGGCACAACTTTTATCGTAGTTTTACCATCAAGTTACCATAACTCTCTTACAGAATCATCCTGAAACATTCTGGAGCAATGTTTTTTCAGCATCTTGAGTTATAAGTGATCGCTGCACATCACTATTGACATCTATATTACTCAGGTATCGTTATCGTTTTATAACTTTATCTTGACGAGCGACCCACAGAGGTGCGAACCCTGCCGGCGGTTCCAGCACTCGTCGGTCATCAGCCTTTGTGGGCATTCGCCCTGTCTCGCATGTACGCGCGAGTTTGACAGTCTTAGGCACAGATCTAAGATTTTTTTTTATCTAAATTTCATTGAACATAATTCAAAATTCACCTTCACCTTAATTTGGTATGGAAATCTGTATACAGAAACAATAAACAGGAAATGTAAAAATTTTTCTGCGATATAAACTCAAATTATTGGAGAGTAATAATGCTCATAAACATCAATGAAATTCAACCAGAAGCAATACAAACTATTAGAGGGACTGTATCTGAAGTTGAAGGTGATGAATTTACGCTCACTGACAGCAGCAGCTTGAGATTGATTTAAAATTTAAGGCTCTAAGAGTTACCAAACTAGGAGAATCTTTAGTATTTTGCGAGGAGGTACTAGAAGATGCAGTTAATATCGCAACAGGAAATGATAACTTCTTTCACAACTTGTTAATATTAATTATTTATTTCTCGACAGTTCAAGTAAATTAGCTTATATTTAAAGGCTTAATAGTAAAAATAATGCTAGTTTTTGTTGCAGATTAGACAGCAAAATTTACAATTAAATAATAAGCAAGTTATACGGATAGCAAGCGTGGTAACTACAACAAGTATTCCCCAAAGTTCTCAATCAACTCAGGCTCCTCAACGTCAGACGGGGGCATATGCACTAATGGATAGCTTACGCCGTCATGGTGTCAAGCACATTTTTGGCTACCCAGGGGGGGCGATTCTCCCCATCTACGACGAATTATATCGCTCTGAAGCAAGAGGAGAAGTTCAACATATTTTAGTGCGTCATGAACAGGCGGCATCTCACGCGGCAGATGGCTATGCTCGGGCTACTGGTAAAGTTGGCGTTTGCTTTGC
>JBCCDL010000512.1:0-4924 GCA_039030815.1 Cyanobacteria bacterium P01_A01_bin.83
ACACGGACGGCTAGAAGTGCATGCGGGACAGCGCATACGCGCAGACCGCCGCCAAGGCGGCTGGCAAAGCTTTGCTTTGCGTCCCTTTGCGAGGCAACCTCAAAACTCGCGTCCTCCTTTATATGCCCCAACCCATTCCGCAGTCAATTAATTAGAACGACTATAGGTAGAGTTAAAAATTAAAAAAATAAATTGTTTTGCAACAGAAAATATGACTCCATGAAATTATTTTCAAAATAGGTTTACTCAAATCTCTTAACTTTCTGTTTCTGTCTCTGTCTCTACTGACAAAACTTCTTTTGCCGTAATTCCGTCTCCCTGAAACCCAAAATAGTTCAAAGAAGCTGCCGCTTCAGCTCTAGTTACAGGTTTTTTTGGTTGAAAGAGAGTAGTATAGCCAAAGATACGCCTGATGTTAGAGAGATCGCCGTTCTGAAAATCAGCATACAAAGCTCTAATTGCTGCCGAATCAGTATTTGCTGCATCTTGAAATCCCCAGCTTTCTTGAATCGCTTCTAATGATGCTTTGGGTAAAGCTTGGCGAGTGTCTAAAGGCACCTTCCAGGTAATTAAATCTTCTCGGGTAAGAGGGGAATCAGGTCTAAACAATAATTTTGTACTATCTTCGGTTAATCGAGAAGGAATTAATCCTGCCTCGGCTAAACTTTGAATAGCTTCAAAATCTGGATGTTTAGCTTTAACATCTTTGAACGCTGGCTGATTAGTTTTAGCAGCAATGTAAATTTTCTTGCTAGGGTCGTCGCTGTAATAGCGGTTGTTGGCAGCAATTAACCAACGGGCATATTCTCCCCGAGTAATAATTTCATTGGGAGCAAATTTAGTTAACTCAACATTAGCTTTTCCCGTATAGGGAGTTAAAATGCCTAATGCGGCAACAGATTCTAGGGGTTGCTGTAGCTGATCTGGTACCTCATCTAAATCAGCAAAATCACCGTCTGCTGAAGTGAAATAGTTGTCATCAGTTTCGCTGGAGTTGAGTGATTTTGGCTGGGATAATTCTGAGGGAAGCTGATCTGGGCGAGGCTGATACTGTGTCGCATCTTCTGAATCAGGTTTTGATGCCAAAGGCTCTGCTGAATCAATTGATTCAGTTTCTTGAGCAACAGTTTCTGGGTTTTCTTCTGATATAGGTTGATAAGATAAAGCTAACTCAGTAATATCTCGCTTGGGATCGACTTGACTATTGGATTTGACAAGAGTTAAATCAACTTTAAGATCGTCTTTAACGGCGATCGCTCTAATTTTAGGATGTTCGGGATTAATGTTAAATGGTTTAATAATTTTCCAGTCATTAGCTATCAATTCTGCTTGATAGAAGTTAGCTACCGCTTGACGATTATCCCCAGTCTGCCAGATCAAAATTCCTGAGTTTTGGTCTTGAGCAGATTTAACTTCCTGCAATTGAGCTTGGGGATAGACAGGGAAGGATTTAGGAAAGTTTGATAGCAGATTATCAAACTCAGTTGATGCTTGCGGTTGCTCTTGATTATCTGGTTGCTGATTTCTAGATACTACCTCCCTGCTGTTTTGATTCTCACTACCAAGCTTTGATGAGCCTTGAGGATCTAAAGATAGTGAATCTCGATCTTCGACTATAGCTTGATTTTGAGCTGTTTGAGAATCAGATAGATCACCAGATGCTCCAGCTTGATCTTGTTTAAGCTGAGGATCGGCGCTAACTAAACCTTCTAGCGCAGCACTATTGCCACAGCCAGCTAACAAGGTTAATAAACTAGTTAATATAACTTTTTGAATCGCTGAGCGATTTTTTGGGGGAAATAACATGGCTACTTGCCAAAATTAGTGCTTATAAATAATGATTCAATTTTAATACCTGGGAACAAATAATAAAATTTGTCAGATCACTAAATTCTAGTAAACCAGGGCGTAATCGCGATCGGCGATAAATCTGCATAATATATATAATTCAAGTAGCCTTAAGTTGGATCTAAACATCTTGATTGATGAAATTACCACACTTATCCTTGACTACCAAGATAGCCAACTACTTTCTACTATTGGCGTTAATTTCGGTAGGTATCGTTGGTGGGGTGGCATACTTCAATGCCAGAAATGCTCTAAAACAGGCGGCATTTGAGCGACTTCGGATTGGAGCAACTCTCAAACAACAGGAAATATCTCGATGGTTTGAAGATCAGCAACGAAATTTTCTGCAAACCACCCAGATGCCAGACGTGCAGTACAATCTAGATCTACTGCTTAATTCCCAGAGCGATCGCGATCAACAAGAAGCATACCAGGTACTCACTCAATATCTAACCCAAGCTAGTAAAATTAAACCTAGCTTAAGAGAAATATTTGTTTTAGATCGCAACAGTAAAATAATTCTTTCTACCAACAGCAAACGAGAAGGAGAATACGAAATCTTAGCCAACATCACCTACATCGAACAGGTGGAAATTGGCGCTAACTTTGCACCGATCTTTTATGTTTCTCCCATTACAGGAAAACCTGCAATTACTCTAGCCAAGCCTCTAGCAGATCGTTCTGGGATGATCTTGGTAGATTTAGATTTAGAACGTATTGATTCCATTGTCAGGGAAAAAACAGGCTTAGGAGAAAGTGGCGAAAGCTATTTAGTTGGCTCACTAATCAGTACTAATGTTTTTATTGCTGGAAAATCCCCGTCTGAACAACCCTTGCCCGATCAGATCGATAGTCCCGCAATTAATGCCGCCATGAGTGGCGTGAGTGGTTATGGCATGTATCCCAACTATGAGCAAAATCCTGTTCTGGGTGTCTACCGATGGCTGAATGAGCAGGACATTGCTCTATTGGTAGAAATTTGTCAAGAGGAAGCATTTGCTCCTGCGCACGAGTTGGCAAGTGCCATTGTCTTAGTCGGCTTGATTTGTGTGGTGGGATTACTAGTTGGCGTTAACTGGTTGGCATTGCAACTTTCTGCCTCACGTCAGCAATTGGAACAATCGAGTCAGCAGCTCAAACTGAAGGCTCAGGAAGCCGAAGCTGCAAATCGAGCCAAGAGCCTGTTTCTGGCTAATATGAGTCACGAGTTGAGAACGCCACTTAATGCTATTCTCGGGTTTTCTCAGTTGCTCTCATGGGAAAACACAATTACCGCAACGCAGAAAGAATCTCTAGATATTATTAATCGCAGTGGAGAACATCTGCTTAATTTGATCAATGATGTCTTGGAAATGTCGAAGATTGAGGCAGGAAAAATCACCCTCAATACGGCACCTTTTGATTTACATAAGCTATTGCAGACGATCCAACAAATGTTTCAAATTAGAGCAGAAGCAAAACAGCTATGGTTCAAGTTGGAGTTGGCACACAATTTGCCTCAGTATGTGGTGGGGGATTGCCGTAAATTGCGTCAACTGCTGATCAACTTGATGAGTAATGCGGTTAAATTTACCCAGTCAGGGGGAGTAATCCTGCGTGCTAACCTGGGACAGCGATCGCCAAAGCAGAAGCAAGTACAACTTTGTTTTGAAGTAACGGATACGGGAAAAGGTATAGCCCCCCAAGAGCTAGATCGGCTGTTTGACCCCTTTGTACAAACGAAGAGTGGCATTCAATCTCAAGGAGGAACGGGACTAGGACTAGCTATTAGTCGTCAGTTTGCCGAATTAATGGGGGGAACTATTCAAGCCAGCAGTATTTTGGGCAAGGGTTCGGTTTTTACTTTCAATATTCAAGCAAAGTTGGCAAATGCTCCTACTACAAAAGTTTCATTGCCGCGCCCACAGATAAGACGCTTAACACCAGGACAAAAAGATTATCGTATTGCCATTGTTGACGATCAAGAAACCAATCGTCTGGTGCTGGGTAAATTATTAGAGTTAGTGGGGTTTAAAACTCGTACTGCTACTAATGGTCAAGATGCGATCGCTCTATGGCAAGAATGGCAACCTGATTTGATCTGGATGGATATGCGCATGCCGATTATGGATGGTTATGAGGCGACCAAACAAATTAAAAATCAATCGGTTCTTAGGGAGACGGTAATTATTGCCATTACTGCCTCAGCTTTTGAAGAACAAAAAGATAAAATTTTTAGTGCTGGTTGTGATGACCTGGTTGTTAAACCATTCACCGAACAAGTTATTTTTGATAAGTTAACTCAACATCTAGGGGTCAAATTCACTTATAAAACAGAATCTCAGGATCACCAATCTAAACCATCGCTCAAACTTAATCAGTCACTTTCTAATCAAGATTTAACTCTATTATCCCCCGATTTAGTTAGCAAAATAAATCAAGCCGCGATCGCTGTTGATCGTGAACAAATAGAACAACTAATTACTTATATTCCTGATTCTCAACAATACATTACCCAAGGAATCTTAGAAATGCTTAATAGATATGATTTTGATGGAATTATTGACGTGACAACTCTCACTTGTCCATAATTGCATTTATTACAAGGTGGGATTATGTTTTAAACGCTCTATTTTAACGTGAGTTCGGGTTAACGAGATTAGTCGGTACGGTGTAGCCATTAGCTCTTAGCCTTTGAAATATCATTCAATCCTCTATACTAAAAACTAGATTAGGAACAACTGTTTGAAGAATTGCCTGTCTAGCAAAGATTTAGACTTATCCCGAACTCGCGTTATTTTAAGAGTGTGTTTGTAAAGTAAACATTAAACCGTAAAGCATGTCGAGTAATGAGTAATGAGTAACGAGTAAGAAATAGAGAGTATAAACAACCTATCCTATCTCCCAGTCTCCCTATCTCCCATTCTCCTTAATCTTTTATTGACAAACAGCCTTTAAATGGCTAATTGCGAAAATAAGTGCTTATCTCCGTAAAAATGACTACTGCAATCTAATTTTATGACCCAAAATTATAGTAAATACACTGTTGAAATCTAGCTTGATAAGGTAGATGATTAATCTTAGTATTAAACGAAAA
>JBCCDL010000513.1:0-4923 GCA_039030815.1 Cyanobacteria bacterium P01_A01_bin.83
GGGTTAGCGATTCCTTTGGTAATTGCCAACTCTACTGCTTTAGCTGCTAAAAATGGCATTCTGGTTCGCAACCGCGATGCTTTGGAAAGAGCAAAAGATATCAAAACGATGGCGTTTGATAAAACTGGAACGCTGACGGAAGGACACTTTGGAGTCCAGAAAATCTATGTTGACGGCATGGATGAATCTGAAGCATTAGCGATCGCAGCAGCTTTAGAAACTTCTTCCGAACATCCTTTAGGAAAAGCGATCGTGGAAGCAGCAGAATTTGAAGAGTTACAACTGCCTCAGACGAGCAACTTTGAAACCGTAACGGGTAGAGGAGTTAAGGGTAGAACCTATCAGGTAGGCAGACCCGAATGGATTGAAGAACAACAGCTATATCTGCCCAACTTTTTACAGAAAGGCTTGGATATTGCTGATGAGAGGGGTGAAAGTGCGGTGGTGTTGCTGGATGAATCCCAAGCAGTAGCGGTGATTTCGATGGCAGATAAAGTTAGAGAAAGAGCCAGAGAAACTATTAACAAGCTAAATCAGGAAGGTATTCAACCCGTAATGATTACAGGGGATGCTGAAGCCGTTGCCAGAACTGTCGCTCAAGACCTGGGTATCGATCGCTATTATGCCCGTGTTTTACCCGAAGATAAGGTAAATATCATCAAACAGCTAAAGCAGAAACAGCCTACCGCTTTTGTCGGTGATGGGATTAACGATGCTGCTGCCCTACTAGAAGCCAATATGGGTTTAGCGATTGGTGCGGGAACGAATGTTGCTATTGAATCTGCCGATCTGGTGTTGATTGAAGACGACCCTTTAGATGCGGTTAAAGCCCTCAACCTCGCCAAAAAAACCTATAGCAAAATGATTCAAAATCTGTTCTGGGCAACGGGTTACAACATCATTGCCATTCCTCTAGCTGCGGGGGTGCTTTCGGCTTGGGGTTTTGTGCTTTCGCCAGCTATAGGTGCGTTGCTGATGAGTTTATCGACGGTGATTGTCGCGATTAATGCCGTCCTGCTACGTCGAGCCAAACTTGCTTAATTATCAGTGCTAAAGGCTCAAACCTTATTCAATTAACAACACGTTTAAAGAGCAAAACTATGAAGCATGGAACATGGACAAGAATGAATCGTTAGCGAAAAATGCCTCAAAAATGACTGAGATAGTAAATTCTACAGCACCACCAGAAACTCCAACAACAGAAACACTGACTGGTTATAACGGTCTATTTGAAGTGTTGTTGATGAGCATGGTTACAGTGGCAGGATTTTATCTTCTGTATCGCAAATCCCAACTACGCTTAGACAAAGCCAAATATTTTTAAACGCTTGGCACAACCTAACTGTAGTAAATGCCGTTTCTTTGATCGCACCCTCGACAGTTCCTTCAACGGGAGAAAGGACTTGTCCGCATCTGACCCCCGCAACGGACTGTCTCGCAACTCCTATCTCAAATGTGCCGTTCATCCAGTTCGGGTCAATAACACCGCAGCGCAAAACTGCCCCGATTACTGGCAGCGCGATCGTCGTAAATTCCTCCATCGTTAATTAAAGTAGTAACTCAATGAACTGGTTAACTCAAACGATTGGAGTAGGACTAATAATTATTGCTGCGGTTGATATATTTATTACCGTTTTGTATCCCCGCACTGGCAATAGTATTGTCAGTTTGCCTTTGGGTAGGGGGATTTGGCAAATATTTCGTTGGTTAGCACGCTGGCTGAAAAGCGCTACGCGAAGCGATGCCGAAGGCTCTCGCCTGATGGCTTACTGTGGTTCGGTGGTTTTGGTAGTTGTAGCCATCTTTTGGATTGCTTTATTTATTATCGGTTTTGCCTTAGTTGTTTGGTCGATGCTGGGGGACGAAATTGTTGCCAGCAGTGGAAAAACACCTACTGATTTTGGTACTGCCGTTTATTACAGTGGCTTCAACTTCACCACCTTGGGAATCGGCGATTTAGTTCCCCAAGAAACCATTTGTCGATTACTGACCATTTTGCAGGCTGGATTGGGCTTTGCCACCTTTACCGTTACCCTAACTTACCTGCTTTCAGTGTTAAATGCTCTGACTCAAAGAAACCTCTTTGCCCTAAGTCTGCACCATCGCACGGGTACAAAAGCTAATGCTGCCGAGTTGTTGTTAGGTTGGGGAATAGGCGGTGAATTTGATAATGCCAAACAGGATATTATAAGTATGGCGCGGGATTTGCTGCAATTGCTCGAATCTCACAATTCCTATCCCGTCTTACACTATTTTCGCTTTCCAGAGCCTCATTACTCCCTGGCACGAATGATCTTAATAACGATGGATACTGCCACGTTAATTAAAACTGCGCTGTGCGATCGCGAATATAAAAGCTTAATCCACTCTACTGCCGTTACCAAATTACAGTCGAGCGGTTTGTATACCTTAAAGCAGTTAGCAGATTCCTTTTTACCTCGAAGTGCGATCGCGTTCTACTCCTGTGAAACCCAGTGGCGCGAATGGTACTACCACGTTGTTCGACGGCTAAAGTCTGAAGGCATCAAAACCCCAGAAGATATTGAAGCTGGTGCGGATGAATATGTTTCTCTACGAAGAGAGTGGAATGATGAAGTAGCTGCCTTTGCCAAACACATGGCATACAGATGGAGCGATGTTGCTCCAGCAGAAACAAATCTCAAAGTACATCTTAAGTAAACAGTATTTGTTTTTGAGTAAAACTATTTACTTAATGCGATCGCAATTTGATTACTTCTGACTGTATTTGTTAAAGGTATAATTAATGGTAATACTTTAAATTATACTTAATTGCAATGACAAAAGTAAAAACGGCAGTATCCCTATCCGAAGCAGTTTTAGCAGCCGCCGATAAGATAGCCGAATCTCGATCGACTTCTCGCAGTCAGATATTTGAACTTGCTTTGTCAGAGTTTATTTCGCGCCATCAAAATCAGCAGATATTAGAGCAATTAGACGCTGTATATGATGACTCAACTGAAGAAATCGAACTAACTCAACAGATGAAATCCGTTCACCAGTCGATAGTTGAAGAATGGTAATTAAACAGGGCGATATCTATTGGATAGACTTAGGCGAACCCGTCGGCGCACAATCAGCCTATCGTCATCCTCATGTGGTAATTCAAAATAATGTTTTCAATAAATCACGAATTGCCACTGTGGTTGTCTGCGCTTTAACTTCTAATTTGAAAAGAGCAAATGCACCAGGCAATATCTTATTAGACAAAGACGAAGCTAACTTACCCAAACAGAGTGTCGTCAATGTCTCGCAAATTTTTACTGTTAGTAAAGAACAGTTACAGCAGAAAATTGGTACTTTGAGCAAAGCTAGGATAGAGCAGATTTTAGCGGGGATTAAATTGGTTATTGAACCAAGAGATGTTTAACTTTACCTGCTATGGATTGGGAAAATCAAAAATAAGGTGTTGCTGTTTTATGGGTCTGTCATCACTTGGCACGTCAAAGCTATTGTATTTTGATGGTGTGCGGATTTGCTTGAGCTTTTCTATTTGGTCTTCAGAAAGAATACTGTGACGGATAATAAATCTCGAAACGCTTGAAAAAGCTTCAGAATTAAATAGTTCAACATAGTGTTTGAAAGTCGTACAACCTTGAGGATACAGCGGTGTGCAAACAAGCTAAGTACAGTTATAAGTTCCAATCTCAATGAACAAGCAAAATAAGTGTACTTAATAAACCTGAACACCGCTATATTCAGCCATATAGCGTTCGTTATATTCACCGAATTGTAAGAATTTGAGTTTTGGAAGATTAGAAGATTGACTTAAGTTAAGAATAAAATTATGTGATTCGTAGCCACTATAAATATTTAAAGAAAAAATTTGATTGAGATTTAATTCAAAAAAATCTTGGGTAGGTGCATTGGGTATAGTTAAGGCTGATAATTTTGGCATTTTTTCAACTATTTGGCTTGTTATAGGGTCATCACCAAAATTTAAACCGATTATGGGGTGATTGTGCCATCTGTTACGATAAGGCTCGATATAGAAATATTTTAAATTGGGAAATATAGCATTACTATCGATTAACTCTGTAAAGTCTAATTCCATAGTGCCATTTGCACCTACGTCCGCTTCATGAAAGATCAAAGATTCGATATTAACTGAGACTTCTGCTTGAGATATTGTGGCAATTACGTCTTGGAAAGATTCATCCCACACCACACCATAGAATAATAGATGAAATAGATTATTCTTCTCAACGAATAATACTTTTGAATAATCGCTATCTGTTTTGGAATAAGTATCGTGGTATATCTCCTCCTTGCGTTCAATTATTCTTTGCTGTAGATTTTTTAGTTGTTGGTAAATTTCGCTCATTTAGAAAAACCTTTTATTTGCCACAATTATAGAAGCGCATATTTTCATTCACCACTTCAACACTTATCGCTTATCACAGACAAAACACAAGTTTCTGCTTGACTCTATAGCCCACTAGAGAGTTTAAGCTGACTGTAGAGTCAAATGAGTTAGACAATTAAAACTATGACTATTGAATTAAAAGTTCCTAATATGGCGTGTGGTGCTTGCGCTAAAACTATTACTCAAGCAGTTATCGAGCTTGACCCCAAAGCGACCGTCAAAGCCGATCCAAAAACTAAACAAGTAATAGTAAATACCAAGGTATCCGAGTCATCTGTAAAAGATGCGATGCCGACCGCTAGCTAAGTCCTTCGGACTTGCTCCGCAACCGCAATCGCTGCTGCTGGCTATCCTGCTGCTTAAATAAACTCTTCTCCCGTACCAATTATGAACGCCACAACTAAAACCGAAAAAATCAATCTCAAACTGAGGGGAATGAGTTGTGCTTCCTGCGCTAGCAGCATCGAGACAGCTATAAACAGATTCCCATCAGAATTAAAATGAGACGTTAAATTCTGTGCAGAACAGGCTGCGATTTA
>JBCCDL010000514.1:0-4923 GCA_039030815.1 Cyanobacteria bacterium P01_A01_bin.83
ATATCTTTATAGTAAATAAATTCTTTTTGAGGATTTAATTCTTCGCTTTAAATTCATTCTAAAGTTTTACAATGAACCTGTATCTAGCTTAAAAGCTACTTTTCTCAACCCGATCAATAACTAATTTCTGATGCCAAAATTAATAAGGCATTTAAAATAGCCGCCGCCGCAGGTGAACCACCTTTCCTACCTTTAATAGTAATTTGAGGCACATCTAACTTAGCTAAAGCTTGCTTAGATTCAATCACCGAAACAAAGCCTACAGGTACACCAATAATCAACGCGGGCTTAACTTTTGAGTTAGATACATGTTCGCATAGCGCTAGCAGTGCAGTAGGTGCATTGCCAATTAAATAAATTGCTTGGGGATATTTTGCCCAACATCGAAGTAAGCCTGTTTCTGTGCGAGTTTTGCCTGGTATAGCAGTTTCAGCCTGATCGATTGCCGTAATAATGGGATTGTTAAAAGTCTTTGCTACTAAACCACGGATGCCCTGTTTTACCATCGTTACATCGGTTATAATCGGCATGCCTTGGGTGAGACTAGCAATACCACTAGCGATCGCACGGCGACTAAATTGCAGTAGCTTAAGATACTCAAAGTCTGCTGTGGCGTGAATTACCCGTCGAGCGATCGCATATTCTTGTGCATTAAGATCATGTTGACCCACTTCGCGGTCAATAATTGCAAAGCTTTGCTCAACTATCGGATGATTTAGATTTAATTTACTCAATTAAGCAAAGTTAACTACTGTCCAATCAGGCTCTCGATGGTATTGAAACATATTCTCAAATTTACGTAGCTGCGCCTGTTTAATCGAAAATTCTGGTAATTCACTTTCCACCAGACGGTCATTAATCTGAGATAAAGCAATACATAGGCGATCGCGATTTAGACTATTGGGAATCTGATCGAAATACCCTAAAGTAATATGAGCAGTTAGATCGTACTGTTGCTCAATGCCTAAAGCAATTAATCCTGAATTCTGATAAAGTGAGCGGCGCAATTTGACCACTGCTTGATAACTTTCGTGATCTTTTGGTACCAAACAAGCCATAATTGCTCTGGGTCTAGTAACAACACCCCATAGTTGCCAAGTAAGAGGTTGATTATTGGATTCAGATTGATATTCTTGGAAACTAGCTGCCGTTTGGCGTCGTAATTCTTGGTCAAAATCGGGGTTAGCGGCAACTATTTGACGATAATTTTCATCCCAAATTAAGTCAGCTAGGGTGAAATGAAAACTAGCATTCGGCAAAGGAATAAAAAAATCTGTCTCCAACTGCTGAGATAATTGTTGTTGTAATTTTTCTACTTGATGGTAAAAGTCCTGGTTGGCACTATCTTCGGCTGCGGGAGGGGTAATAACACTATATCCAGGAAACGATGCTGGTTTACCTGCAACAAACTTCGGCGATTGCTGAATGCCCTGTAGCTGCATAGCACAGGCACTGGGCAAGGTTAATCTCGCAACCCGATTAATATACTCTTGATATGATTCGTCCAATCTAACTTACCTCTGATTCAATTGAACGAGCGTAGTTTCGAGAAAACCTCAAAACGCTGATCGCTCGATGATTTCATCTCTATTAATAATGCCACATTGCTTATTAATAAAATCTCTTGTCTTCATTGTGCCGCTAATCTCTCAGAATTTCATCTTAGTTTTGTTAATTATGCGACATCCAATTGTAATTAATTTTGGCAATATTTTGGCAATTTTACAGTTTATGGGCGAAATATCAGTTTATTTTTTATTAAAAAACATCGCCACGGCTGACGATGCTACATTAAGCTCTATCAATAAACCATTAGATAATATCGAACTTACGCAGTCCCAAATATAGACCTGAAGCTATACCCAGGTATAAGCCAATAATTAAGAGAAAAGCGATCGCGCCACCCATATAATATCTCCTTTTATGATCGTATAAATTTTATGGTTAAGTGTTATCTTACCTGATCGCTCTTAACTCTTAACCAGTGACTTTTGTATGTCGTTCTGAAATTTAACATGTTTCATGATTACGATCGCAGCTAGTCAATTAAACAGCAATTATGCTCGATGTATAAGAGCAAATTTTTTTTGGCAGTATGAATGATATTTCTCAATGGTATGGAGTTTTAGGTGTAAGTCCAACCGCATCACCAAAAACAATCAAGGAAGCCTATCGTGAATTAGCCCAACTGTGGCATCCCGACCGTTATGTTGATGATCCTGAGCTTAAAGCGAGGGCAGAATCGGAAATTAAGGAAATTAACCAAGCTTATTCAGAGATTAAAGCTCATCTCTCAGCTAAAGTTAACGCTCCTGACACGGTCGTTGCCTCTAAAACTAAAGTACATTCAATCATAAATAAGGTTCAAAGTACTCCTGAATCTTACTATCAACAGGGGGTTAATTTTGCCGAGGAGCAAAGATATGAAGATGCTCTAACTAGTTTTGCTCAAGCAATTAAACTCAATCCAAATTACTTGGAGGCATATCAGTATCGGGGTTTTATTCTAGGCAAGATGGGTTTTAATTTAAGAGCTGATGCTGAATTTAAGAAAGCACATCAGATCAAATTAAAAAATAGATTTAAGCAGCCTCAAAAGTATACTATCTATAATGAGCAGCATTCGGATAACGCAACAGAAGTTCCTCTCAAAGCTGAAACCAGCTTGTGGCTCAAATGTAGGCAAACTATTCTGAGTAATGATAAACCTTGTAATAGCTTGATTATTACTCAAAGTGGCGAGATTGCAGGTAGTAATAACTCTCCAGAAATTCAACTATGGCAGGCACGTATAGGTCAACCAATAGGCAGTTTACAGGGTCATAGTGATCGCGTGACCTGCCTTGCTTTAAGTCCTAGTGGTCAGACTTTGATTAGCGGCAGTAAAGATCAAACTATTAAGTTTTGGGATTTAAGAAATAAGAAATTAATGCGCACTTTCACAGGAGAATTTGATGGTCATCTCAACGAGATTACTACTGTGGCTATTAGTCCCGATAACCAGATTTTATTAAGCTGCGATCTAGACAACTCTTTGAAAGTTTGGAGTGTCAATCATGCCAGGGTGATCAAAAATATTTCTTTCTCTGCCGATGTTACCTGTCTGGCAATTAACCCCAATGGACAACTATTTTGCAGTGGTGGATTGGAATCACAAATCAGAATTAGGCAAATTAAAGATGGGCAAGTAATTCGTTCTATTAATAATCAGTCTGGAGTATTATCAATAGCTTTTAGTCCCGATGGTAAGTTGCTAGCCACAAGCGGATTCAACCGCACTATTAAACTGTGGGATTTGGTTACAGGTAAAGAAATTTGTACTTTCACAGGGCATTTAGATCGCATCTCCAAAGTGATCTTTAGCCCAGATGGTCAAACTCTGATTAGCAGCAGTTGGGACAATACCATCAGATTATGGTCGTTAAATACAGCTCAAGAAATTGCTTGCATCCAAGCACATGCTAACCCAATTAAAACTATGGCGATCGCACCTAATGGTCAAACCTTAATTAGCAGCAGTAGTGATCGCCAAATTAAATTGTGGCAAAGTAATTTTTAACCTGGAAAAATAATCAATCAGTTGCAAACATACAGGTTTTGAAGTTATACCTGAGATTAAGCTAATGGTGAGGGGCTTGTATAGTCGTACAAAGTTAGACCCCGATAAACTATAAGTTATCTGTTCGTAAGGATGAAGGATGAAGGATGAAGGATGAAGGACAAAGGCGCATAGTGAGTCCTGCGGACTTGCTTAGTCTACGACTTGCGACCCGACCGCAACCAACCCATGTAGGAACAAAAAGATCTCAAACCAAGATTCAATCAATATCCCAACCTAAGTTTATATTGCTATATGTCCTATTCAATAATTACTAATTTTTGAGTCTTCAATTGTTTTTGATAGATGAAATATACCGACCTGCAACAAAGATTAAAACAGTATCAAGTAGCAGGATTAGTCATAGTTAAATTAAATGCGACTAAAACTATCTTGGAGGCTGAGTATCAGCGTTGCTTAAAATTAGGAATGTCCCAAAGCGATTTATCAAGATTAGCAGCCATTAATAACTATGAACATCTTGAATTGATTGCGACTGTAGAAATTAAGGCTCGTCCTGAATCTTTTCCTCTGGGAATAATTAAAGCCAAAACTTATAATTTAGGCAAGGTGGATAGTCTTCAGGAATTAAAATTAGCTTTTCCTATTTTTAAGGATAAGAAGTATGATTTTCGTACCAAAATTTCCTGGTCACAATGCGCTTATGCTATTACCCCAAACCCCAAACCCCAAACCCCAACCCCTTTTGAGATACTTTTTATATGCTAGTAAATTAGATCAGGATTCTATTCTTGTAAAAGCCTGATTCCTTGAGTGATGCTTGAACAAGCTCATGGAGGCCCTTTCCGGTGGGAGCATTCTCCAGGCTTTCGATTCCGTCAGGGAATTGCTCTTCGAAGACTTCCATGAGTTTGACCACGTGCTCATTCTCGCCGAGGTTATTCAACTCGATATAGTTCATAATCAGCTCATACAGCGCGTACCCGTCTTCTTTGAGCTCATACGAGTATTCGTATTGGTAGATCTTCGGACTCTGACTCACCATCTGAGCGGACGCCTCGATCCAGGGCGCTCGGTAGTCATCTTCATATCTCAGAATGGTGTCGACGTAGTTCTGCTCGTCCTTGAAATTCTGGGACATGTTCACCATCGAATCCTCCAATTTCAAAACCGGGTCCAGCGTCTTGATGTTGGCGCCATTCAGCCTTCGCATGGCCAAGCTGACGCCGACATTCTTCAAGCTGATGCTCCCGTGGAGCACCTTCATCCCATAAAGGCTGTTCCCCATGAAGGTCAGTCGACTCAGGATGTATATGTAGTCCTGCTCGGTCGCGGCGCCGTAGAACTCGGACACGGGCTGCTTG
>JBCCDL010000515.1:0-4898 GCA_039030815.1 Cyanobacteria bacterium P01_A01_bin.83
CCGCAACTCTTCTCGTACTCGCATCCTGGGTACGATGGAAGACATCGCCTCGGAGTAACAGCAAATCTCCAGCCCTGAGATGAGGAGTTTCTTCAAGGTCTGTTATCGGGAAGTCAAGACAAGCGATAATGCCACCGCGATTATCATCTAGAATGACATCGCCTTGGGGACTGCTAACAATCCGAGTTGCTCCCCGATGAATAATTTTCTGGCTAACTTCTGGAGCATAAGCCACTAGTTTATCAAGAGGAATGATTGAGAGATTCGATTGTTCGTCAACTGGCTTGATAATAGGGATGTAAAAGTTCAAGTAGTTGCTGAAATTTTGTAGAGTAAAGTAGGATTCGTGGTCTTGATGCCAAGGAAATTTTTGCTGCTCATGCCGCAGATTAACCAAGGTTTTGCTCTCTTTCCAGTTAGGAAAATAAACGCCTCGACTAAGTTGATCTACAACCAAACCCGTTTGTTGGGATAACAGTTTAGCAATGTGTTCGAGCTTGATAGAAATCTTGTCAAAAGCCTTGTTAGATACTCGACGAATATGATAATTTCCGTTGTCTAAGGTATTTACCGCCTCAAAGTCTTGTCGAAGGAGTTCAACTTCTATAGGGGTTAGAAAGCCAGGGACATAACAAAAACCGCGATCTTTGAACCTGGATAAGTCGGTAGATAATTCCACTAAATGTTCTTTCCAAAATCTATTTTTTCTAAGTACCTTTGTCTTGAGCTGCATCGGTATCGACCAGAATACTAAAGCACAAATCTTTCAACTGAGATCGGCGAGGGTGGTTGCTGTTTAGTCTCATACAGCAAAGATAAGTGTTTTTACGAATGTTACCGTAGCCCTAATTTAAGCAAGTCAAGTATAACTTCGTCTTTTGCTCTGGACAAGTTTTAGAGATTTACTGCGTGTTCCTATCCATTTCAATATGATCCTGCTGTGGCTCGCCAATTACTTACCATCATCAGAGTTTCTATAACTCCACCTTTAACAAACTATAGCCTTACGTATCAGTGTTAGGACATTTGTTACTCATTACTCATTACTCATTACTCATTACTCGTTACTCGCTACTCGTTACTCACGAGCAAATAGCGGGAGTTGTCCTAATGAAACTTTGTACGGCTATAGTCCCAATTACAATGCTCAGTTGACCTTTAGCTTTACGCGACAGATATAGCACTACGCATTATGATGTTTGACATTTTTATTTCATCCCTCATCCTTCATCCCTCATCCCTCATCCTTCCGAACTAATAACTTAACTTGTCCTAACTAATCTACGTACTGCGATATTAAGTGTTTTTGACAATCTTGTTTATCAAAGCCACAATTTGGGCAAGTTAAATATAGGTTCATCTTTTACTCTGGATAAAATTCAGCGACTTGCTGCTTTTCCATTTCAACATGGTCTTACCGTTTTTTGTAGCTACATTAGTAAATGTTTCAGCAATTGAAGAGCCTTTAGCCTCTGCTAATGCAGCAAATGTTCATCAAGACACTCAAGAATTTCCCTCAGGTTTAGAGTTGGTGCAGCCCGGTCGTGAGACTATTCCAAAATTTGACGAACTTTACGCACCGATGCAAGCGCAAACTGTTCCTGAAATTTTGGTCGAACCTGACAAGCCTGAGATTGAACCTGAATTAACTCCTACCCTACCAAAAGCACCTCAGCTATCTCCAGACGCCGATCAAGATAAAATTCCCGAAGGTTCAATTCAACCTCAGATTCCTGATGCTATGCCCTCAGAATCTCTAAAGAGTGAGCCGACTGAAGAGCTACGTCGAGCAGTGCTAAAAGAAATCATCATCAATGCTTTAGATAATAGTGTAGAACGCTATCCTTGGCTGATTAATCAAAGCGATCAACTGATTTTAAACCCTAATACTTTCCAAGCTACTAAATCAAATCTTCAGGTTAACTCTAGCGTAAAATTTAGCAGTAGTGCGATCGTTGGAGAGGATGAGTTAAGTAACCCGTTCCTAGATCGTCTAAACTTTTCTCGTTCTGTAAAGGAGCGCCAATTTTATTGGATTTCAGAGAATAATAGTGTGGTAGTTGAGACTCAAGGAACCCACGGCACTTTTGAGTCTCAGGGGCAATCGACATCAGATAATGGAACAGCAATCCAACAAGAAATCTCGCAGACTGAGGGATTATTTGGAGTTCAGGCAGTCTGGTCATTACCGTCTATCATTTCTAACCTAAAAGGGAAGGAGAATGCTGATAAATATAGCACAACGACGATTGCGATTGAAATCAGTGATTCTCCAGATGTTTCCATCAATGAGATTATATTTGATACGGGAGTTGATTTAGAGAATCCGCAAGTGATCTTGCTTGATAACCTCGACTTCGGAGAAACCTATTCACCAGAGGGAGGCGGAGCTTTATTTGAGAACCTTGAGGCTGACAATACTCCGTTGATTTTACAGGGCTTTCCCACTACTAACTTACAGCCACTTATTGCCAATGGAGGAGAATTGCGTGTCGGTCAAGTTGTTGCCCCTGAAAACTATGCTCAAATCCGACAGAGATTAGATAATTCTGAGTTTTCTTCTTTAGCTGGCGTTCATGTATTACGTCCCAACCAGGGATCTAATGAAGACTTAGTGCGCGTGTTGGCTAACCCCTATTTGTCTCAACAAGAGCAAGATTTTCATTATCTCAATTCGTTTCTTTGGGTTAGCTTAGGTCAGAGAGATCCAGAAGTATCTACTATCAATGTCGAGCCACTACCTGGTGAAGATAAAGTTGAAAGAAGACGCTTAGAAGAAAATGAATGGGAGCGATTTACCATGAGTCATTCTCGGCATCGAGCTTTACTTGAATATCACCCGAAAGAAATCGAACTCAACTACACCAGTATCTTTGCCAACCCAGGGCTGTCTTTGTCTGTTTCCGACTTTACCAGTGTAGACATCAATCAAACTGCTCATGCCACTGTAGGAATGCTTGTCGGTAGCCTATTCTATATCACCCCTGGCAATGTTGCCGATGAACTCAATGTAGCTCGTGAGAAATATAGTAATTTACAGCCCTTGGGAAGCCTAAAAACAGCAGCTACCAGTCCACAGCGTCGAGCAATGAATACTCGTCTTAATAAAACTTTGAAGTATGCTGACGGCGCAGGTTCACTACATCAAGCATCTGGTAGCTGGACTTTTGCTAGTAAAACAACACCAGAGGATTCTCGTTTATTTCAGATCCGCTCAGGACTTTACAAAAGAGGAATTTTATTTATCTCTACTGATACAGAGGTAGAAGAAATTGGTTCTCCTAGTATTGCGATTTCAGATTTACGAATTTCTAATAACGATTTTGGTCCGTTAACTTTCCGAGGAGAACGTTTTCCTACTCACAACACTTCCTTGGACGAGACCGAACAGCGAATTGCTGCTCAAACGATTATTCGCACTCCTGATGGTCTTGTTTTTGTCTCTACTGGTTTTTCACATGAGCTACAGTCAACAACTACCGTTCCCTTAATCGACCCGCTTCGACCTTTTGATATTGCTTTCGATCTCATTGAGCTAACTCAAACATCTCGGCAGAATATTCGGGTCAGTTCTGATATTTACAGTGGACACTTATATCTGCCAGCTATGGAGTTATTAGTGGCAGGGACGAAGGGCGATCTCAGCTATGGCTTTGCTGTAGGGGGTTGGCTAAACTTGTCACCAGACCAAGCTCCTGGCGTACATGGTAACCAGGGAGAAGAGCTTGAGCTAGAGAACTTTACCAAAGAGCCTTCTTTGGGAGTCTATCTCAAAGCAACATCAGACTGGGTATTCCAAGACCTAGAAGTAGATGAGAATAATCGCCTTAGAGCGCTCACAACCCATAAACCCTTTGTAAGCCTGAACTGGAACAGTGCGGCAAATCGATTAAACCTAGTTAGCGCCTTTACTGGATACCAGTTTTTCCGTCGCCAACGCAACTTTAGCTTCAGCCTTACTCCAGCAGTTATTTACAGTCTTCAGAACTTAAATGCGGTTGTACCTGAAACTAGCCAGGGGCAGTTTACAGTAAATTTATCGGTCAGTTTTGCTACACAACAGGGACTAAATATACGATCTAACTTAGAAATCGGCGACAGTCTTTTTTTTGATACGGAAGCAACTAATCGAATTCTTACTAACAAAGAAGTTGGAACTTTAGCCCTAGGTGCATATTACAGTAACTCTAATACTATTGATCGAGGAGTTTCTAGTCGCGTATCAGACAGTCGTACAGGAATTGTTATTGATTATATACCTCCCGCTCCTGGAACGTCAGTTAATCTTAAGCTAGGAAATAGTGATACTGGCTTTGAAGCGTTATTAGAAGGAAAAGTTCAGATATATTTCTAAATAGAAGGTCGGGAGAGTGAAAAAAAGTGAGGGAAATCGCTCTTTGATGCAACTTATGTTAGAGTCAAACTCATCCGTCATATATAGCGGTGTTCAGGTTTATTAAGTACACTTATTTTGCTTGTTCATTGAGATTGGAACTTATAACTGTACTTAGCTTGTTTGCACACCGCTGTATCAGCTAAAGGCGTTGCTCAATTGTAATGCTATTGAGCGATCTTCTATCTCTTTTACAAAAAAACTGTTATTTCAAAAAGCTACAGGCTGGCGCAAGCCGAAGGCTTGCCAGTCGTCGCGAAGCACGACGTTTCTGTAAGATGCGCGAAGCGCAATCTGAGCGTCAGCTCTGCGCAGCTAAGGGTCGCGTCGTGCAGCGACTCGTTCAAGAAAACGCTGCTTAAACCTTATTTTCCGAGTTTAGTTTTATAATTGAGCTATTTTTAACTGGCTGAATTGTTTTCTGGTGATTTTTTTAGTCTAAACTACAGTGATGAGCCAAAAGCCAAAAGACACGACGTTATGCTTTGAGGGACGAGCAATGGAA
>JBCCDL010000516.1:0-4889 GCA_039030815.1 Cyanobacteria bacterium P01_A01_bin.83
AATTTATCTCAAAACCTAGACTGGGAATTACAGTTAAAAGAAATGGCTCAAGATCGAGAAATTCAAGCAGAAATTAAAGATATAGAAAAAGAATTTTCAGCGGCAGAAATGGATGGCTTGAGTTAAGTATGGCTATAAAAAGAGGAGAAATTTACTTTGTTGACCTTAATCCCGTAACAGGAAAAGAACAAGCAGGCAAAAGACCAATTTTAGTTTTGTCTATCGATGTCATAAATCAGCTACCTTTAGTTATCACATTGGTTATAGGGACAAAAGGAGAAAATATCAGTCGAGATTATCCGACAAACGTGCGCGTAGCAGTAGCAGACAGTGGACTTCCTTTAGAAACAGTTTTTCTCTGTTTTCAGATTCGCTCTCTAGATGCAAGTAGATTTACCTCTAAACCAGCAGGATATTTGACTCAGAAGAAGATGAATGAAGTAGAATCTGCTGTCAGATATTGTTTGGGACTTGAGTAAAAACATAGTTCACATAGATTAATTTACAAATGTCTGATATCACAACGAAAAATGTAAATTCAATAGAGCGATCGCGAATATGTTTATTATGCTAAAGCCTGTTATTTTGCTCTACGAAATAATCAATAAGAAGCGATCAAAAATCTCAAAGAGGCAATAAATATAGCCCCTGTAAGATGCAAAATAGAAGCCAAACATAATCCTGACTTTGATTGCCTAAAAGATCATCCAGAATTTCAAGCATTAATCAACTAAATAAAGCTCGTGGAGAACAACCAAATACTAACGATTTACAGTCTAATTGCTGTTTTGTTAAAAGCGATCGCTATATCTAATACAATTTATATTTAAAGAATATTCAGTCAAGTGCTTGCGATATGAACAGCTACACCTTGAACTTAAAACCATTAGCCAATCCCATCACAGTAGAACACTTTGAACAACTATGTCAGCTTAATCCAGAATTAAAGCTAGAAACAAATGATCAAGGAGAACTTATTGTTATGTCTCCTACTGGATTTGAAACAGGAAGAAATAATGCAGATTTAATTGCTCAATTTGTTATTTGGAATCGTCGGGATCAACTAGGGGTGGTGTGTGATTCTTCTACAGGTTTTATTTTAGCTAACGGTGCTATACGTTCCCCTGATATAAGTTGGATAGCTAAAGATAGGGTTGATCGCTTCACTAAAGCTGAAAAAGCAAGATTCTTGCCCCTAGCACCAGATTTTGTCTTGGAATTGATGTCCCCTAGCGATAAGTTAGAAGTAACTCAAGCTAAGATGCAGGAATATCAAGACAATGGAGTCCAGTTAGGCTGGTTGATGAATCCACAACAGCAACAAGTTGAAATATATCGTCCTGGAGAGGTAAAAGTGTTGGAGAAACCGACAACCTTATCGGATAGAGAGATTTTGCCTGGGTTAGTAGTCGAATTAGATTTTATCTGGGTTTAGGAATTTAGCCGTAGCTTGCTCAATATGCGATCGCCATTAAGGCAAAAGCCAAACTATAACTTGAGCTAACTTGATAGTGATGTTCCTCATAAAGCGACAATCTTTTAAAATATAGTTTAATCAAACTTCAACATATACAAAAACCATGCCACTAATTACTACTGGAAAATCATTTATTCGTGCTTTAGAAAAAGCTGGTGCGTTGGGCTTGTATATGCCCTTAGAAGGAGGTGCCGAAGGTCGTTATCAAAGGCGCTTACGGGCTTATGGCTATCACACAATTAATATTACTGCCAGAGGATTAGGAGATCCAGCGGCATATTTAACTAGAGTACATGGTGTTCGTCCACCTCACTTAGGCAAGAAAACTATTGGACAAGATGCCTGCGTGGGGGATATTTATTTTATTCCTCCAATTGCTAGTTATGAATTGAGTTCTTTACCTCCTAATGCCAAAGGATTAGCACTGTGGATTATTGAAGGACAAATCTTATCCCGCCAAGAAATTCAGTATTTGGTCGATTTGACCCAAAAAGAGCCAAAAATAAAGGTGGTTCTAGAGATGGGTGGCGATCGCTATGTTAACTGGAAACCTTTAGCAGATACTCTAACTGCAGCATAGTTCATAATATATATCAGATAAATTCTTCAGGCAAATATATACGAACAGGAAACGGGGTGGTATTGGTGTCAGATAAAAATATGGATGATTTACTGGCTCAATTAAAAAACGAATTTGAACCAGGAGCGAAAGTAAACTCAAAGGCAAACAAATCTCCTGCTTCTAAACCACCATCACCCCAATCTACGGCCTCTCAAGCCTCAATGGATCAGATGTTAGCCGAACTGAGAGCAGATTTAGAATCTGGTAGAGTCAGAACAAATAGGACACCAGAAAAACCAAAAACTTTTGCTAAACCAGACCACACTAGAATAGTTAATTCAAAACGCGATCGCGATTTACTTAATGCCCTGATCGATACAGACTATCGCCGACAAGCACACAAGCGCGAGTTAAAGCTGGCAGAAATCAAGCGTAAACAAGAAGCAGAGTTAGCAGAGATCAAACGTCGAGAAGAAATCAGGATTGCTGAAGAAAAACGCCGTCAGCAAGAATTGATTGAACTTCAAAAAAGGAAAGAATTACGAGAGCGTAAACGAAAAGAAGCTCTACGAGAAGAGGCAAAAGAATGGCTAGTTGAGTTAGACCCTAGAAGTGAAGAAGGAAAGTGGTTTGAAGAGTTTTCTTATTCCTATGAAAACAAGTTACAAGCAGCGATCGATTATTTAGAGGCAATGCGTGAAACTGGTCTTTAACTATTGAGAAAAATATTAGGCTAACTCACCATTTTCTAAATAAATTGTGATTTCACCATGCCGATATTCCAAGCATTTTTCTAATCTAAGACGGGAATGAAAACCTAGTTTGGATAATGCCTCTTGAGGTTCAAACAACTTGTAGGCAGAGATTTCTGCTTCAGCAAGCCTAATCATTGATAGATCAAAATTTATTTTACTTTCAAAAATAAACTGTACTGATTCATTGCTATGTTGAGTTGGGCTGACATAATCTATACAGAGTAATCTTTCAGGCTGGCACTTGATCCCGATTTCTTCTTGTACTTCTCTAATACAGGCTTGTCGAGGTGACTCATTAGCTTCGATTACTCCACCAGGAAGTAGCCAATGATTCTTATAGGTAGGTTTGAGAATTAGTATCTTTCTCTGATGATTAAAAAATAGGCATCCTGCACCCATTCTTTTTTTTGGTAACTGATTTAGATATCTTGTTCTTGATAGATTTTTCCAGTATGCCTTGATATTTATTACCATTAAACTTACCAGTAGTCTCCCCACTTTAGCTATTTCAGGGTAGAGTGATCGGTCGGCTAGGCGTAAGCCTAATCGCTTTTTAAGCTCACTATGATTCTTGAAGATGTGAAAGTTCAGTCCAATCTAGCGGAATGGTAGAAACCATAAAATCTTCTTCGGTTTCGGCAATAATTGAGTTTAGTTTTGCTCGTCTGAACTTTTGTGCTTCGATTGAATCAGGATCGATACGAACTTTAGCCTGAATAGATTCGTACTGTTCAATGTTATCGTAAACCCAAAGAGCAACAACGCGATTCCCATTTTTTGTTTGCCATCTACCTATTAAACAAGCCCCATAACGTTTTTGAACAGGCAACAAACGTTCTCGAAAAAAGGTGTTGAATACATCTATCTTGCCAGGTGCTACTTTGTATTGTCTTAATCTAAAAATCATACTAATACTTGAAAAGGTAGATGGTTTAGTAGTTTTCTTCGGATTGATTTTATAGTTTATAATTACTCCGACATAACAATGACTTTATCTTAAAATTTCTGATTCATCTCATTTAGTAACAAGAGCTAAAAGACAAACAAAGTATCAAAGTGTCAAATCTTTTTTGCCTATCCTCTATCGTCTGTCCCCTCCGACCTATATAATCACACAGGAAGCCATAGCAAGCCATAGCAACCATAGTAACTAAATGCGGATTTTATTTGTCTCAGCAGAAGTCGCCCCCATCGCTAAAGTGGGGGGATTAGGTGATGTCGTCGGTGCCTTACCTAAAATACTCAGGAAATTAGGTCATGATGTCCGTATATTTATGCCTTACTATGGCTCTTTGTATAGCAAGCTAAACATTTCTCCTGATCCGATCTGGTGGGGCTATGCAATGTTTAACACCTTTGCTGTTTACGAAACTGTCTTACCAGATAGCGATGTACCACTATATTTATTTGGTCATCCAGCTTTTGATCCCGATCGCATTTATGGTGGAGAAGATGAACCGTGGCGATTTACCTTTTTTAGTAATGGTGCTGCTGAATTTTGCTGGAATTACTGGAAACCAGAGATCGTTCACTGTCATGACTGGCACACGGGAATGCTTCCTGTCTGGATGAATCAGTCCCCTGATATTTCTACTGTCTATACAATTCACAATCTGGCATATCAAGGACCATGGCGCTGGTATTTAGACAAGATTACCTGGTGTCCCTGGTACATGCAGGGTCACAATGTCATGGCGTCAGCGGTTCAGTTTGCTGATCGCGTAACAACGGTATCGCCCACCTATGCTGAACAGATTAAAACCGTGGAATACGGGGAGAAACTTGAAGGCTTGTTATCTTTTATCAGTGGTAAGACTTCGGGTATTTTAAATGGGATTGATGTTGATAGTTACGATCCTGCGATAGATAAGGCATTGCCAGAGAACTTTACCCCAGCTAGCTTGACTAAAAGATCTAAGAATAAGGCGGCGTTACAGGCAGAATTAGGCTTAAACGCGGACGAAAATGTCTTTTTGATGGGAGTGGTATCTCGTTTAGTTGAGCAAAAGGGAATTGGCTTGCTGATGCAGATTCTTGATCGTTTTATGGCATATAGCAACTCTCAATTAGTTATCTTAGGAACAGGCGATCGCGC
>JBCCDL010000517.1:0-4873 GCA_039030815.1 Cyanobacteria bacterium P01_A01_bin.83
ACAGCGCGGATCGTTTCGTTCATCCCCACGGGATTTTTCGACAGCATAATCCGAACTTGCTTTTGCTCAATTTCCAACTCTTCAGCACGACCAAAAGCAGCTTTAAAGTTTTTAATAGTCTCAAAGACAGTCTCAGTTTTGATGCCAAGTTCCTGAGTCAAGACTCTTGCAGCAAGGGTATTGTACTTATTGTAAACACCGATTAAAATTTGCGGATGATTTTTACTATCCAGTGCAACTTTGCTTTTCTCAAAACCACAGCTAGGACAACGATAATCACCTAAATGAGATAAATATACTCCCTGATAATCCAGCAAATGTCCGCAACGGGGACAGTAAATAGAATCAACGGCATGGGGAATTTCATCTAAATACAATTCTGGCTCATTCAAGCCAAAATAACGCACCTTCTGCCTCAGTTGTTGTCCTAAATTACTCAAAGAAGGGTCGTCAGCATTTAAAACAATAGTAGTAGCTGCGGGTAATGGTTGAATTGCTTGACTCCAACGTTGAGCAATAGTGTCTACCTCTCCATAGCGGTCTAGCTGATCGCGAAATAAGTTCAACGCCAGAATATATTTGGGCGTGCAGTTTTGCAGCAGCAACGGCAATATGTTTTCGTCAACTTCGAGGATGGCATAGTCAGCAGAAATCTTACCTGTAAGGTCGGCACAACTAATTAAAGCTGTAATCAAACCATTAATTAAATTAGCGCCGCTAGAATTATGCACCACCTTAAAACCAGCATCGCTCAAAATTTGCCTCAACAACAGAGAAGAAGTAGTTTTGCCATTAGTCCCCACCACTAAAATTACTCCCTGAGTGATTTGCTCAAACAGTAGTGGTAAAAGACGAGGATGAAGCCTACGTGAGATCTCCCCTGGCAATACAGAAGCAGCACCCAAACGAAGCGATCGCACTACTTCCGTAACTGTTTTTGCTACGACTACTGCCACACTTAAACGAACTCGATCTAATAAATGCATGTTATGTCAGTCAACACCTCAACAGTTAACAGTAAACAGTAATTACTAAACAGTCAACAACTACGATGTTGCTACTAAACACGATTGATTATATTAAACAATCAATCATAAAACAATTCAGTTTGTTAGAAATAACTGAATTAAAAAATAGGATATATAAAATTCTGCTAAACAGCTAGCGTTTTTAGTTGTCATCTTAACTTAGGAACGGCACGGGTGGACTTCGCAGATATTTCTCTGATAATTTTCAACAGTCATTTATAGTAAAAGATTAAGCTAAAAATATTCGCTTTTGAGAATTAAAAATTTTTAGCGTCATAATGGTTCTATTCCAGGTTTAAGCTTGTAGATATAGAGACTTTTCCTAATATTATCTGATCCATTAAATCTTGTATTAGTAATCTCTATTTTAGTCGTCCTGGCTAATCGGTCAATTTTAATAAATAACTATCAATCCATACAAATACTGATTATAGTTAAGCTTAAAATCGAGAAACCTCTGTAAATAAACTAATGGCAAATCGCCAAATTAGCTTAACAATTAAGTTAGCCAGTTGTTTATTGCAAAATGAAGCTTTAATTATGTTTGAACGTGCTACTATTTTTTCTGCTCTCTTAGTTTTGATCTTTTTTGGTATATTAGGAATAAAATATGTAAAATTTATGGAAGCTCAAAGCCAAGCGAATTCAACCTCTGCTACTAGTAGTCTGAAGCGTAAATAGAGTTAGCATTATCGGATAGAGAAACGTTGCTTTTTTTTAGTTCCCGTAAAACAAGTGTTCGGGTAAGCCAGAATTCAGAGTGGGACTGAACTTCAAACATTGATTATCAAAAAATAGTTTACAAAATGTAAGCAATAATTATAATGTGTATGTTGATCGAATGTGTGTTTGGCGATCGCAAATTAAACAGACTTCTTGGTACAGATATATCCAGCCGCAGTTTTCCATCAAGCTGACAAATATCTCAATTCTTTCAGTCTCTTCAGCGCAGTTGAAGTTAGATAATAAATAGTCTTGAATAGCAGAATCAATCATAAAAGATTCTGGTTTAATACATTTAATTACTTGCCCAAACTTTTGCCTAATTTGCTCGACTATCGGATTAGTTAGATGTCGATAGTTACGCCTTATATATGTATAAGAGTCATCTTCAAATTGAAATTCTTGTTCTAACTCAGATATTATTCTGTGATCGATAAAGGGATGAGTTATAGTGTGATTATAATATGGATTGATAGTACAAGATGGCTTACAAATATTATCGATAAATGGCTTTCTTAGATGACTTTTTAAGTTGCGATCGCTTATATACTGTTGAGCGACAAAAGGACTATCATAAAAGATTATTTCTGTTTCTTTTTCTCCTAAGTATCTATAGGCGCGATTAATATATTCCGCGACCAAATCGACATTTAGTTTACCTGTAGACGTAATAATATTCTGCCACTTCTTTCTGTATTGAGAAATTAATGCTGTTTGCTGGGTCGTTAGTACGCCAACTTGATTAATCTTCTCCTTAATTTTTAATTCCTGGCAAATTCTCGCTTCGCCAATACCTGAAATTAAAATATCTCTGAAATATAAATCTACTTCTAATAGCCAAGAGACTTGCCACCGATCTAAAGGAATCTTGCCATATTGTTCGGGGATAGTATAACCATGACAGGCATAGATTTTTGTTCCATCAGCGAATTCTAATGCTGGTTGACCATCATTGTGCAGTAATCCGCGATCATCTACTGATAATATTTTTAGTTTTTCGTAAACGATACAGATATTTTCATAGAAAAAGATTTGGCTACAGTTGTTGACTACTATCTGAAAAAAATTCCATATTTCTAATACGCGATCGCTCAATTCATCTATCAATAAAAAACTGTAATCAAACGTTAATCCGTACCTAATTAGTCGGGCAAACATTCTCCCTTCATAAAAAGCAATACTATCCCACCCATATAGACGATCTGAAATATCTTCATCAATAAACCCAAGACTATCAAACGGTTTAGAATCGAAGTTTCTTATCCATAAATCATCGTCTAGCTGTTCCCATAATTCTTCTGTTATTTGTGTTCTAATATAATTCTCTATTTGGATAAATAAGAGTTCATTAATCTGACTATGAATCTGAGAACCAAAGCTATCTAAGCCAATTTTCTCTAAAACATCTTGAGTATTGGTCGGGCGATCGCAAAAATAAATTATCGGTTCTGGCAAATTAATTTTTCGATAAATTTTTTTAATTACCTGAGATATTTCTGACTTATCTGTAGGATTGGTAGAAAATGCAATCTTTTGCCACTTCTCTATAAAATCAGGAATTAATAATTCTTGTTCTGTGCTGAGATTGTCTATTTGATTCATCTTTATCTATAAAAAAAAGGTAGAGGTGTTTAAACCCCTACCTAAATTAATTATTTAGTTATAGTTGGATCGATTAAGAAGAAGGAAGTAATTCTACTTTTTCTTTTTGCGGAATAATCGCTACTTTATTCTCTTCATCGATGTCTACTACTGCGGTGTCTCCTTCCCCAAGACGACCAGAGAGAATCTCTTCAGCCAGAACATCTTCTAAAAGGCGCATAATTGCCCTACGTAAGGGTCTAGCACCGTATGCTGGGTTAAACCCTTCGTCTACTAAACGTTCCTTGAACTTCTCAGTAACTTCGAGGGTAATTTCTTTCTCAGTTAAGCGTTGGAACACCTCTTTGAGTAAGATTTCGCTGATTTGTTTGACTTCGTCTTTGTTTAGCTGACGGAAGACAATAATTTCATCGAGACGGTTGAGAAACTCGGGACGGAAGTAGCTTTTCAGCTCTTCGTTAACCAAAGAACGAATACGGTTGTATTTGGCTTCTGCTTGGTCATCAGCAAACTCGAAACCAAGACCGCCGCCACCTTTTTCAATCACTTTGGAACCAATGTTAGAAGTCAGAATCAATAGAGTATTTTTGAAATCTACTGTTCTACCTTTGGCATCAGTTAAGCGACCATCTTCTAAGATCTGCAATAGCATGTTGAAAATGTCAGGGTGTGCTTTTTCGATCTCATCAAACAGCACAACGGTATAAGGACGACGACGCACTGCTTCGGTTAACTGTCCACCTTCGTTATAGCCGACATATCCTGGAGGAGAACCAATCAGTTTAGAAACGGTATGACGTTCCATGTACTCAGACATATCAAGGCGGATCATCGCATCTTCTGAGCCAAAGAAGTAGGTTGCTAAAGCTTTAGTTAGCTCAGTTTTACCCACCCCAGTTGGACCAGAGAAAATAAAGCTAGCAATGGGACGGTTGGGATTTTTCAAACCAACTCTAGCTCTTCTAATAGCACGAGAGGTAGCTTTGACGGCATCCTCTTGTCCAATAATGCGCTGATGAAGGGTGTCCTCCATGTGCATTAGTTTCTCAGACTCAGATTCAGTGATTTTATTAACTGGTACTCCTGTCCAAGAAGCGACGATGTGAGCGATTTCCTCAGAATCTACATGGGGAGAATCGTCTCCATCATCAGCTTCATTTTTCTTATTAGAAGCAATGGTGCGAATCTGTTCTTTGATTTCCATTTCGCGATCGCGCAGTTCTCCAGCCTGGTCAAAATCTTGGGATCTGACGGCATCGTCTTTTTGTTTTAATATTTCTCGCAGTTCCTTATCTAACTCTTTAGCTGCTGGAGGAAGCTGGGAGTTGATCAAACGAACCCGAGAACCCGCCTCATCAATTAAATCGATCGCCTTATCAGGAAGATAGCGATCGCTGATATAACGATCTGATAGTTTAGCTGCTGCTTCTAAAGCTTCATCTAATATTTTTAACTTATGATGTTGTTCATAACGCTCCCTTAGACCATAAAGAATTTCGATAGTTTCTTCTACCGATGGT
>JBCCDL010000518.1:0-4868 GCA_039030815.1 Cyanobacteria bacterium P01_A01_bin.83
CAAATCAGCAAAAGCCAGAGAATTAGCTAACCTAAACGAATCAATCCCATCATTAAAATCTACAATCACATCCGACCCCGAATTAGCTTGAAGAGCAAAGACATCTCTACCCCCACCACCAATGAGCCGATCATTCCCCCCATCTCCCTGGAGCAAATCATCCTGGACACCACCATTGAGATTATCGTTCCCTGCACCACCAACTAAAGTATCATCGCCGTTATTACCCTGGATGCCATCATCTTTGGCACTACCGCCAATGGTATCATTACCGCCATTGCCTTGAATAAAGGTTTTGATCTTATTAGTGCCAGTTGCATTAATCAAATTAGCACCATCACTACCATAAAGATTTGCCGCTTCAATACTTGATAGTGTATCAGTACCATCCCCTGTAACCTGAGTATCAGTTAGGGTAATGTTGCTGTCAGATTGAATAAAGACACGGTCAAAACCTGCACCACCATTAATCGTATCGTTGCCGCCATGACCCCAGAGAATGTCATTACCGTTATTACCTTGAATCCCATCATTTTTAGCACCACCACGAATGGTGTCATTACCATCATTGCCTTGAATAAAGGTCTTGATGTTATTGGAGTTGATGGCATTAATTAAATTATCACCATCGCCACCATAGAGATTCGCCGCTTCAATACTAATTAGTGTATCTGTACCATCCCCTGTAAGGAGAGTATCATTTAGGGTGATGTTGCTATCGGATTGAACAAAAACGCGGTCAAAACCTGCACCACCATTAATCGTATCATTGCCACCATGACCCCAGAGAGTGTCATCGCCAGCCTTCCACTTAGTTCTCTTTCAAAGGGGTCGTCGTTGCCTGTATCGTTGCCTGTTTGGTCGATGGGATTACCTTCAGCATCTACTGCTTCACTTTCTCCTGCGGTGACGATGTGTTCTACCGTCGTGGTGGCAAGGTTAGATTCGGGAGTAAAGATTACTTCGGCGGTGACAACATTCTCGGCATCGATACTGACATCTAAGTCTTCGATTGAGCCTTCATAGGTTAAACCCAAAGGGCTGTCGGTCAGCATATCTGGGGTGAGGGTTTCGACTACTTCTCCATCTACTAGAATGTTTACTGCTTCGACATCCCCTGCTAGTCCTGATTTGAGTAATTCGGCTGATAAATTAGCCGCATTGCTAACTATTACGCCATCATTTGAATCAACAAAATCTATTTGACTATCTGTTACAGTTCCAAAATCATTAGGAGTATCTATGCCAAAGGCTTGAACATTTGAAAGATTCCTTAATGTTATAGCATCCTGCTGATAACCATAATCACTGGGATCGAAAAAATTTTGGTTAGATTTGCCGTCAGCAATAAAGTAAGCGATATTGGTCACAGAATCTTTGTCTAAGGGTGACTGTGAGGTAAACAAGGCTCCTTTATTCAAAGCACTATGATATCTGTTTCTGAAGTTGCCAAATGTTGTTAGGTTTTGGATAGTCGTATAAAAATATGAACAGTAATAGAAACATTTTAATTTTTTCACTAATCATCAACTTCATGCTTCTATTTATTTCTATCGAACTATTTTTTGATAGAAATAATTTTTTTCAAAAGAAACCAGAATTTATCCAACAAACTTATTCTCATAATATTTTAGAAACTAAAACTAAATTTAAAGAATCAGTCCAAGAAAATTTTCCTTTGGGAATATCAGAAATTCAATTAGTAAAAGAATTGGCAAACAAGGGATTTAAACCTGGATGGTCTTACAGTAATCAGCATCAGGCAGTATTCATATCATCTAACATATTCTGTTTCTCGGTTTGGTCGATAACATGGGAAGTGAATGAAGAAGGAAACGTAACTGAAATTGATGGTCTATACAGGGCTGGTTGCCCTTAAAAATAACCTTTAATTGATAATTCTTGCTGACCAAGCGTAAAAATATCAGAAATGTCTTTGTTTTCTCTACAATAATCAATTTAATTCTATTGCCTATTTCTGTAATAAAATTATAAAATTGAGAAAGCAATAGTTATATTTATCTAGGTTTTTATCTGCAATATTTTGAATAATTTTAATTTATAAATCTACCATAAAAACCTAACAAAGAAAGTAAGCATAATTATATTTAGCTAGTTCAATCAATAGTTTTGTAATATCGAAAAACTCTGAATTCTTGAAAGAATCCATTTCTGTAAAACTTCACTACTAAAAATATGAACACTAATAGAAACATTTTAATTTTTTCAATGCTCATCAACTTCATGCTTCTGTTTATTTCCATCAAACTATTTTTTGATAGAAATAATTTTTTTCAAAAGAAACCAGAATTCATCCAACAAACTTATTCTCATGATAGCTTTGAAACTCAACCTAAATTTAAAGAATCGGTTAAAGAAAATTTCCCTTTAGGAATATCAGAAATTCAATTAGTAAAAGAATTGGCAAACAAGGGATTTATACCTGGATGGTCTTATAGTAATCAGCATCAAGCAGTATTTATAACATCTAACATAGTCTGTCACGAAGTTTGGTCAATAACATGGAAAGTAAATGAAGAAGGAAACGTAACTGAAATTGATGGTCTATATAGAGATATTTGTCCTTAGAAATAAGCTTTATTAATAACAACTATTATTGATAATTAACCGTAAAAAACATCAAAAAGTTCAATATTATCTTTTGTTTTCCAAGATCTTGATTTTTCAAAAATGTTTAAGCTCAATATTAATAGTACTAAACATAAAGTTACTCCTAATATTTTGAGAAATTTGTTCATCTGTTTGTAGTTGAGGTAAAAAGAAAAAAAATTCGATTCAATAGACTAATGAATAACTCTCTTCCTTCTAATGCGATCGCCGTCACTGACAATTAAAATTTAAACTATCTAAATCTATTAAAACTTGATGAAGATAAAAGAACCATAGTTAGATTCAACTATTTAAAACTAACTAATATAACGAGAAATAATAACGCAGTCAAAAATTATACCTGGTACTTTGGGACACTTAAGTAATTAAAACTAAATTGGCTTTTAATGAATTTGAATTAATAATAAATATCTAATATTTTCTAGTTAAAATTACTTATCAATTGATTTGGATCAATCAGATAGTTTTAATAAAAAGTTACGCTTATCTTTTTTTTTGGTCAGAAACCATATCAGAAAACTTATCCAATATGATGACAATTAAGCCAATTCAACCATGAGAATTTTATGCAATATAGAGGTTTGTTTGTTAGCTTGGCTACCTTATACGAAATACTTTAATGCTTGCTAAATGATGAAATTGTCTTGGTTAGTCGTTAGTAAAAACTCATTACTCAATCGGGGAAGGTTCGAGACGTAGCATTCTTTTTAGGATTTCGTATTAGATATACTCTATTATCAATGAGTCTGGTGAGCGCTCTTTATGGCTCAAAATAAGCTAATCTCCGTAGTAATAGACGGCGGTAGCTAGAAGCCAAACTTAGAGACAGTAGTCCCATTTGTTGAGTATGCAATTTGTTCTGCCAACTTTTATCCGTCTCAATGTCACGACTCGCGCGTACATGCGGGCAAGCCCTTTGTCTTGCGTCTTACGCCGAACGGCGCTAACGCGCCATCGTCAGCTTCGCTGACTCTGAGGCGATAGCCTCTGTGGGTCGCTCGTCAAAATAGCGATCGAGTATTTGAGTTTTTACTCAATCAAGGAATTGATCAGATTGCCATTACCAAAGCAGAGCAACTAATTCAAGATCTCGCCTTAAGTACAAGATCTACCTATTTATGCAAGAAGTCTAATCTGTAGCATTCTTTTTTGGATTTCATATAACAATTAGAATCACCGACACGTTGATAACGGTGAGCAATCAATCTGTATGTTGAGTCTTGAAAAAAATAAGTATGAAAAATATTGGCAATGTTAGCTTAGTAGCCTTTTATGGTCATAAACCGCTTCCCTTAGTTAATCTGATTCAAAAGCTACAAAAATATTTAGCAAATCATAGTTTGATTCAAAATAAATTTATTCCCTATCAGCTAGAGCAAGTTCACGGTACTATCATTGGTTGTGAAGCTATAGCTACAGAGTCAGGGTTAGTGAGTCATTGGTTTCACACCAACAGACAGGAAGATAGATATATCGATTTTGCTGGTTTGGTTGACTATCTTCGGCATCAAATTAACTTTCCCATAACCATTCGTTTTGCTGGCTATAATCGCCACAGGGAATATAATTTCCGCAGTCGAGAGCAGCACCTTTATCAGCGTTCATTTCAACTTCAATCGGGAGAGCAAACTATTCCCGTTGTAATTGGCTGGTCATGGCATAGCGATCGCATTTCTTTAGAAATAGATAATTTACGTCGTAGCTTGCAACAATTTAACTTACTGCACAAATATCATGGAGTTCCTGATGCAGTGGATAATGATTTTTATCTACGTTTAGGGACAATTAACTCAAGATTAACTGCCGCAGCAATAGAAAGCATTGCTATAGAGATGCGTAATCTATTAGAAACTTATCCAGCCTTAGATCTCTCCCTAAATTTGGACAATTTGGCTTTTGTTCAATATCAAGACTTACTTTTGACTCCCGCTACCACTAAAATATTTCCTGCGGCAGAAATAACTGCCAAGCAGCTTAAGCAAATATATTTCAATTAGAATACGCTTAATGTGAATTATCTTCGCTCTCTAGGTTGCTAGTTCGTAGCTCTTAGCTTTTAGCTTTTAGCTCATAATAATCATTGAGTCTCAATCTTAAAATTTTGAGTAGCGTAGTTAACTTATTTCCAGGCGATCTAGTCATTTTAATTCACATCAGACGTTTAGAATTGAAATCGCAATCTAGCCAAGGTTTCTCTTCGCAACTGTTGAGTGTCAGATATTTCTTGTGTAATCTTA
>JBCCDL010000519.1:0-4862 GCA_039030815.1 Cyanobacteria bacterium P01_A01_bin.83
AGATAGTACATCTGCTCCAATAACCAGGATATTTTGATAGACTCCTGTGCTAATAAACTGAGAAGCGGTAATCAACGCAAAAATAAAGCCTGAACAGGCAGCAGTCAGATCAAAAGCAACGGCGTTACTAGCACCAATTAAACCCTGTATTTTGCAGGCACTGCCAAACAGATCGTCGGGAGTAGAAGTAGCCAAAATAATTAAATCAATGTCAGTAGCAGAAATTCCTGAGCTAGCGATCGCATTTTGAGCAGCAACAGCCCCTAGTTGACTTAGGGAGTCGGTGGGTGAGGCAATATGACGATTTTTCATACCCGTCCTGGTATTAATCCACTCGTCAGAAGTCTCTACCATCTGCGCCAGTTGATTGTTAGTTAGAACTGTTTGGGGTGCAGCCGAACCACACCCTGTAATCGCAATACCTACTCCCATGTTGTTCAATGTTTCACTCCGTTAATTTTGAGGCTAATTGCTTTAGCTAGCGGAAGTTGCTTCAGTTTGTTCTGCTTCTAATCTTTGTTGATTTTTGACTTTGATTTGTTCTAACACCTGATTGTCAATTGCTTCTTTAGCCAGACGAATTGCATTAAACATAGAACCGCGACGGGAACTTCCATGACTGATAATACAAATTCCCGCTACACCAAACAACAATGCCCCGCCATGTTCGGCGCGGTCAATACGGCATTTGATATTCATCAGGTTAGGCTTGAGCAGAGCAGTTCCCAGCTTACCGTGCAATCCTTGGGGCAATTCTTCTTTCATAATCTGGAGCATTACTTCCCCAATGGCTTCGGCAAATTTGAGTACGATATTGCCCACAAAACCGTCACAGACAATAATATCGAACTCACCCGATAAAACATCTCGACCTTCGGCATTGCCAATAAAGGGAATTTGGGGATTATCGGTAAGTAATTTATAGGTAGCCAAAGCTAATTCGTTTCCCTTAGAAGACTCTTCGCCAATATTGAGCAGACCTACTTTTGGCTCCTTATTACCTAATACGGACTTGCTGTAGATGGTTCCCATCAAAGCAAATTGCTCTAGGTATTTAGGCTTGCTGTCAATGTTCGCTCCTACATCTAAGACAATTACCGACTTATCAGGATTAATCGTAGGTAACACGGCACCAATTGCAGGACGTTCGATTCCTGGTAATCGTCCCAATCTCAAAAGTGCCGCTGCCATTGCTGCTCCTGAATGACCTGCCGAAACCACCGCATCAGCTTCTTTTCCCTTAACTAAATTCATAGCGACGTTAATCGAAGATTTTGGCTTGCGGCGAATACTGACTGAAGGTTCTTCTTTCATCGCGATCACGTCTTCAGCGTGAACCACCCGAATTTTGTCCGAGTCTTGACCGCCGTACTCTTTGACCAGAAAATTAAGCTGTTGCTCATTTCCCACCAACAAGACATCTATATCTAGTTTTGCTGAAGCTTGGATTGCTCCTGCAACAATTTCTTCTGGGGCAAAATCTCCCCCCATAGCGTCTACTGCAATTCTGGCGCGCGTTAATCCCATGTAGCAAATTTTATATAAGCCTTACAAATTTTAACAGTTTGAGGTCACAGATTACTAATGATTGATCGCAAATGGCACTCTTTTTTTTGATTTTCCCAGGTGCATTTAAAACTCAAAAGTTATAAATGATTTTGATGGTTAAATAATGTCAACACCGTGATTAGACAAAGGCGCTTTGTCACGCCGCATGTTGGCGACGGCTAGTCGCCATCTCTCACGGTCATTTTAGCTTTCAACTGTAAATTGTCTTTATTTTGATTTTTTGATGTTGGATTTTATTGCTGGAATTATAGTTACATCTTGGTTTGGTATTCATAGACAACCCCAACCCGAGTTAAAGCCTTTGGAAATATTACCCTGGTCAACAACAGCTATTTTTGAACTGCCTCTTCCAAATCGCGATCGCCATAGTTCACAGAAAATTGTTAGCTATCTTGAGAATTTGAGCAACCAAGGATTTGAGGGCAATCGTCAGGGTATATGGGTGCAATCAGACTGGACAATCTTGGGGAGTAATTATGGTCAAACAGCACTTCCAGCAGCATCCTTGACTAAAGTTGCCACTACCCTCGCCGCATTAAATAAATGGGGTGTCCAGCACCAATTCTTGACTGATATTTACCTTGTGGGAAAGCTGAATAATGGCATTGTAGAGGGGGATCTTATTATACGAGGGAGTGGCGATCCGTTTTTTGTTTGGGAAGAGGCGATCGCTTTAGGGAATGCCTTAAATCAACTGGGTATTCGCAAAATTCAGGGGGACTTGTTGGTCACCGATCAGTTTTACATGAATTATCAAGATCAACCATTAGCCGCAGGAGAACTATTTAAACAGGCAATAGATCAGACTCAATGGCAAGGAGAAGTTAGGCAGCAATATGAGCAGATGCCAGGGGGAACTATGGCTCCCCAAGTGGCGATCGCAGGTAAAGTTAAGACAGTCAATCGTCTGAGTGAGCAGGCACAACTATTAATTCGTCATCGCTCTTTACCTTTGGGGGAAATTCTGAAACAGATGAATCTTTATAGTAATAATCAGATGGCACAAATGCTAACCGACCTTGCAGGTGGTGCAGTTAAACTCGCTCTTATAGGTCAAGAAGTTGCTGGGGTTGAGCCATCGGAGATTGAGTTAGTTAATGGTTCAGGATTAGGAGAGTCCAATCGCATTTCGCCTCGTGCTGCCTGTCAAATGTTGATTGCCATTGAGCGTCTCTTGCACTCATCTGCCTGGAGTACTGCTGATTTATTCCCTACCGCGGGCAGAGATACAGTTGGTACGGTGCAGGCTCGTAGTTTACCCCCAGGGACAATTCTCAAAACAGGAACCTTAGATCGTGTTAGTGCCTTAGCAGGAGTGATTCCGACGAGCGATCGCGGCAACGTCTATTTCAGCATTATTAATTATGGGAATCAAGTAGAAAGTTTCCGCCAACAGCAAGACATACTATTAAATAATTTAGTTCAATCTTGGCAATTAATACCTAACAATTTATCAGTTGCAACAAAACACAATTCATATCTTGGCGATCCACAGCGCAACACACTTACGCATCTAAATTGAAGTCATTTCATTAAACATTAAACATTAAACATTAAACATTAAACATTGAGCATTGAGCATTTGTTAGAAAAACGTTGACTTGTCACAAATGCCCAATTTTCACTCTGATACATTGAAGAGAATTTTGTGCATCTAAACATCTCATGAGAGCTATAAGCTGCTGTATAGCAACCGAACTATAGGTTAGGCATCTTTGAAAACTCTTTGTGCCTTTGCCTCTGTAAGCGAGACATAAATCGGTTGTCTTAAGCTTTGTTTCGACTGCTATACATTAGCTGTTTTTGTAGTTAGGCATATTTTCTCTTACATTACAATGCTCTAACCACCCTACGATTTGTATTTCTCTGTTTATCAGGGATACAGCACAACTTTATCTGCAATTAATATTTGCTTGTTCTGAGCTACATGAATACTTTACTGTTAGTTTATTTTTTTAAAATTATCTTTATCTCAACTTGATTTAATTACTAACTTATTGATAGATAATTGATTTGTTGTCAGCAAGAACAACTAACTAAAAACATATAATTCCGAGTAATAACTATGACTGAAAAAGTATTGTTGCAAAATATTCTAGATAACCATAAGTTTCCTATCTTTCGAGCAGGAATTGAGCGCCTTGAAGGAGGAAATAAATATTATCAAAAACTAAACTTAATTGATAATCACGAAGTTGAATCTCATTTAGATCATCTATTAGATCTTGACGAAGAGGAACTGATTAATTCTGTTCCCATGACTTTGGCACATACTGATGAACTAATCACCGATGAAAATGCTGACTTCATTTCGAGTTTAGCCTTCGCTTCGGCACAAAGTGATGCGACAGCTATTGCGGAAAAGGTTAATACTGATAGTGAATCTGAAGCTGATGCGGATGCAGATGCTAACACTATTGGTCTTGACAACGCAGGTAAAATTTCAACTAAAGAAGGTGAAGATATCCTAATGGGTATTGCCTTGTCCAGGGCTGATGCCGAGGCTGATGCTGATTCTTCCGCTAGACTAAATAGCAACTCTGTAGCAACAGCTGATGCAATTGCCGATGGGATTGGTATTAGTAATTCGGGTAAAATTTACACTGGGGAAGATAATGACGCAGTCATTGGGATTGCTAATGTCTCTGCCAGCAGCGATGCTGATACTAACGCCCGCGCCAAATCACTTGCAGGTAGCGATTTGGAAACAACTGCCACCAGTGTGTCTGCGGCTGTGGTCAAAACTTCGGCTATTGGGATCGAGAATTTCGACACGATACATACAGGATTAGGTAGTGACATGATTGTTGGTGTAGCCAATAATTGGGCTACAAGTATTGCTGATGCTGAGGCATTTGCTCGCAACACTGCCAGCTTGGCTACTGAGTATGCATCTACTACTCTTGATCAAGTTGAGACAGCTATTGCCACTAGCACTGCTGCCAGTACTGCCATTAATCAATCTCTCACTATTGGACTTGCTAATGCTGGTCTAATCCGTACAGGTAGAGGTCATGATGTGATTTTGGGCTTAGCATTTAACAGTAGTTCCAGTGAAGCTACTGTTATTGCTGATGCTGAAGCAACGGCTAAAGATTTTGCTACTGCTTTTGCTGCTGGAGAATCCCTTGCCACTGCCGAGAGTATTGCTGTTGGTATCGTTAATTCAGGTAAAATTGATACTGGAAAAGGCGCCGACACGATTATCGGAATTGCTGTTGGTGATGTTAATGCTTTTAGTGATGCTGACGCTAATGCTAATGCTGATGCTGATGTGCCTGATACTCAAACCA
>JBCCDL010000520.1:0-4852 GCA_039030815.1 Cyanobacteria bacterium P01_A01_bin.83
GACGATAGATTATTTGAATTTAATCAAGCTCAGTCAAAACAAGTAGTAAAATGCGATAAATTTAAAACCAAATCACCAGATTTTATCGAGATTTATGCAGAAGTAGAACCAGAAAAATTAGTTGGCGGTTTAGTTAGCTATATCGATTGGGGACGCTGGCTGTATATAGATGTTATTTGGGTAGATGCGAACTATAGAAAACGTGGCATAGGAGAATATTTAATTAAATCTGCCGAACAAAAAGCCATAAGCAAAGATATTAAAAGAGCTAGGCTTTGTACCTTTGATTTTCAAGCATTACCTTTTTATAAAAAGCTCGGCTATACAGTTTATGGAGAACTTGAAGATTATCCTGAAGAGCATACACTTTATCATCTAAAAAAAACTTTGATCGATAGTTAAAAAAAGTGAAACAGCAAATAACTATTGTTTATAATAAATAAATTACAATCTTATAATTAAGAGTTAATTACCAAATGAAATATCTTCCTTTAGCTGCTCGTATTTGTCTTTGTATCATCTTTATTAATTCAGGAATTGGCAAAATATTTGGTTTTGCTGGTACTGCTGAAATGATGGCAAGTCAAGGCTTACCAATTCCTCAAGTTTTATTAATCTTTACCATCACTTTTCAATTACTCGGCGGTTTTTCTTTATTGCTTGGCTATAAAGTTAAAATCGGTTCTTTGCTGTTAATTCTATTCTTAATTCCCGCAACTTTAGTATTTCACAACCCTATCGGCAATCCAGGAGAAATCAATGCTTTTCTCAAAAACATCGGTCTAATTGGTGGATTACTGATGACTATGTACGTTGGGGCAGGTGCATTAGGTATTGATCCCGCTACTGAAAAAGCACAACACCGAGAAGAAGTAACCACTAGCTAACTAGTAAATACAAGGTGGGCATTGCCCACCCTAACCAACTAACCAACTAACCAACTATCAAAGAATGGTAATTTATCCCGACTTTGATTTTCTTTCCATGTAAACTGTAGCTTGATCTCGTTCTGTAATAACAAATCCCAAAGATTTGTACAAGTGTAGGGCTGGATTATCTAAGAAAGTAGTTAAATATATTGAGCAAAAAGCATTATTCTGAAAAATATCTTTGAGTATTGCTGTTCCAATACCTTGCCCTTGAAATTCTGGTAAAAGCTGTATGTTTTCGAGATATACAATATTTTTATCAATTTTCTTCAGGCTAAAATAACCAATTTGTTGTTCATCAACAATAATAATTGTAGTATTTGTTGCCTTAAAGTCATTACGGAAAGCCGAAGTATTCCATCCACCCCAGTGACGGCAAAATAACTCAAACATATTTTGCTTAGTAAGATCGTAGCAATATTGATAGTCTGCCTCAGTAGCAGGGCGTAATAAGTAGTTTATGTTTGCCATATTAAGGTTTTGGGTTAGCTCAAGAGCGAGTTTATTATAAAGCTAAAAGATCGTAGCGATCGCAAACAACAAGTTTAAACATGGATACCTACCGAAAAATCATCTGTGTTCATCTGCGTTCATCTGTGGACTAACAATTAACAATTAACAATTAACAATTAACAATTAACAACTAACAAAAAAAATGAGTTTAATAAGAACCGCCGTTCGTTGGCGACATGGTACAGGAGTTTTATTTTGCCTTCTGGCATTATTCGGCATCCTAGCATTATTCCAATTACCCTTAGAACTCCAACCAGGAGGCGATCGCCCTGAAATAAGTATTTCTACTCCCTATCTGGGTGCATCTCCCGCCGAAGTAGAGGATTTAGTAACTCGTCCCATTGAAGAAAGATTAGAAGAGGTACAGGGGGTACAGGAAATTACTAGTACCAGTCGCTCTGGTATCAGCACTATCAACGTTGAGTTTAACTGGGATAGCGATATTGATCGCTCTTTAGTCGATGTTCTCAATAAGTTACAGCAAGTCGAAGCCCTACCAGTAGAAGCCGATGAGTCGGATGTAGAAGTAGTAAGTGGTAGCAGCAGTCCCATGATGTGGGTAATTTTGACACCCAAGTCAGGTTTTACTCCCGATGATAATCGCTATCGGGATTTAGTGGATGATGTAGTTGTGCCTCGTTTCCGTCAGGTGCAAGGTGTGGGACAGTTTTTAGTTTCTGGGGGAAGAGAAAGAGAAGTTGAAGTAATAGTCGATCCTAAAGCCTTGAGCGATCGCAATCTGACTATTGGCGATGTAGCTGCTACCCTCCGCAATAATAATCGAGATATTCGCGGAGGTCCTTTAGTTTTAGGACGCAGAGAGTATCGGGTGAGGACTGTCAGTCGCATTCAGGATGTGGAACAGTTGGAAAGCTTTGTGCTGCGTCGGGATGAGTCGGGAACGGTTTATTTGGGAGATGTGGCTCAAGCACGTATGGGTCGGGCAATCCAAGATCGAGCTTTAATTAGAAATAATGAACCAGTAGTAGCTGTGGGCATTATTCGCCAGGTAGGAGGTAACGTACCCGAAATATCGGCAGGAATTAGAGCAGCATTAGTAGATTTAGCAGCTAGATTTGAGCGCGAAGGAGAAGGTATTGCCTTTGATATTCCCTATGACGAAAATGACTATATTGAGGAATCAATCTCTTTTGTGCAAGGGAATTTAATTATCGGGGCGATTTTAGCAGCTTTGGTATTGCTCTTATTCTTAGGTTCGTTGCGGACAGTAGGGGTAATTGCGATCGCTATTCCCACTACTTTAATTACCGTCTTTATCGTCTTTTATATCTTAGGTCGTACCCTCAATGTAATTAGTTTGGCGGGGTTAGCCTTTGCCGTAGGGATGGTAGTAGATAATGCCATTGTCGTCTTAGAAAACGTTTTTACCCATATGCAAAAGGGAAAAACACCGATGAAAGCGGCGATCGATGGGACGCAGGAAGTAGGGGGTGCGATGTTAGCTTCTACCTTAACTACCGTAGCTGTTTTTGCTCCGATAGTATTAGTTACAGGGGAAGCAGGACAACTATTCTTTGATATCGGTATTGCTCTTTCCGCGTCGGTGATGTTTTCTCTCTTTGCAGCCTTAACTTTAATTCCCATGTTAGCGGGACTATTTCTCAAGCGAACTGAAGCAGATGGAATGTTAGAGGGAGGAGAATACAGGGGTGGCAATTGGTTGGAACGAGCTGTTTATAAAACTTCTGGGGTATTTCGCCACTTTCAAGATAAATTAGCGAATTTTCTCTTAAAAACCGTCCGTTGGTCTATCGGACAGGGCAAACTCAAACGCCGTCTAATCGTTCTGGCACTCCCAATAATACTGTTATTCACCAGTTTCCAACTCTTACCCCCTGCCGATTACCTACCCCAAGGAAACCGCAACCTTATCCTCTGGCTAGTGGAACCCTTCCCTGGTACAAGTATCCCCGAAGGGATCGAACTTACTCAAGCACCGCGAGATTTCATTCGCCAACAGCCAGGAATAATGCGTACCCTATACGTATCACGTCCTGGCTTAAGAGCGATCGCTGGTTTCGTCGAACCCGAATTAGCCACGGGTAACAACCTCGACGCTATAGTTAATAATTTGCGAGAAGCCAGCGCCAATTTTCCTGGTTTCCGTTTCATGGTACCCACGCGACGCTCTATTTTCCAAGACCCTGGTAAAGAATTTGAAATCCAAATTATTGGTGAAGATTTAGCAGAATTAGATCGCATACAGCAACAAATTACACCCCAAATTAGAGAATTAGAGGGAATTCAAAATGTTCGTGCCGATTTTGTTACAGGTGCGCCAGAATTACAGGTCATCCCTAACCGCGAACGTTTAGCCGAAGTTGGATTATCAGAAGGAGAAATCGGCGATATGGTACAGGCTGCTTTAGGTGGCTTGCGCGCTTCGGAATTTGTCGATGGTAAAAGAGAATTAGACGTTTCTGTAGAACTGCAAGATACCTTTGTCCAAACTCCCGAACAACTGCGCCAACTGGCTATTTATAACGGCAACGGTCAAAGGGTGCAACTATCTGACGTGGCAGAAGTCTTAGAAACTACAGGCGCAGATACCATCAACCACGTCGATTTAGAAAGGTCGATTACTCTGACTGCTTCTGTAGCCAGCGAAGCACCGTTAAGCGCATTAATAGATCGCACCGAACAAGAAATCCTTGAACCCTTACGCCAGCAACTACCCGCAGGTTTTCGCGTTGAACTAGCAGGATCGGCAGACGTTTTAGCCGAAACTCTGTTTCAGTTAGGTTCTACTTTCTTACTTTCTCTCGTAATCACCTACTTACTATTAGTTGCTCTATATCGCTCTTTTATCTACCCTCTCTTAATCATGGCAACCGTACCGATGGGGATGACTGGCGCACTATTATCTTTAGTCATTGCCAACGCCATCCCTGGTATGGTTGTTCCCCTGGATATGATTACAGGCTTAGGTTTTGTAATTCTGACAGGGGTAGTGGTCAACAACGCCATTCTTTTAGTAGATAGAGCATTACAACTTCAAGATGAAGGTATGGAATACGATGCCTCTTTATATTATGCCGTGGGCGATCGCTTGCGCCCCATTTTCATGTCCGCAGGTACTAGCGTACTAGGTATGCTACCCCTAGCGGTACTTCCAGGGAAAGGCGCAGAACTATATCAAGGCTTAGGTATCGCGCTTACAGGCGGTTTAGCTCTCTCTACTTTCTTAACTCCTACCGTAATTCCCGCTTTGATGGGATTATTACAGGATTTCAAACCAAAAAGAAGTCTTAAAGAGCAACAACATCAAGAAGAATCGAAAGAATTAGCGATCGATCGAAATTAGAAAATTTCACATACAAAATTATTGGAGAGATATAGCAATGAGTATCAAAAATAAAGTTGTAGCTGTGACAGGTGCAAGCAGTGGA
>JBCCDL010000521.1:0-4841 GCA_039030815.1 Cyanobacteria bacterium P01_A01_bin.83
GCTACTTTAATTAAAGCAGCCGATCGCGGACTATACCAAGCAAAAGCAACTGGACGCAACCGAGTTGTAGAATATGAGATTAAGCCAGAATAATCTTGATATGTCTACTGGATATACTCTCCCCGTTTTTGCCTGTGCCAGCGCGATCGCTGCTCTACAACATCTTCAGCATTCTTCTCCTGTAGATCAGGTTAAAGTCAATTTACTCAATCCTCCTCGTCAAGTTGAGATTAAAATTGAACAGGTAGCCAAAATTGAGTCTGATTCAGCGATCGCCATTACCCGTAGCGATCCTGGAGATCATCTGGATCTAACCCGCAATACTCCCATCTGGGCGAAGGTCGATCTGGTTGGCAGCTTCACACAGCAAATTACTCTCCAAGGGGGAGCAGGCATCGGCAGACAACAAAATAATCAAAACCAGGCGGCAATTTACAGTTATGCCACAGAATTAATCATCGCTAATCTTCAGCCTTTATTAGATGAGCATCTCGGAGTGATTGTCACCATTATCTTGCCTGAAGGAGCCAGATTAGCCAAACGTACCTCCAACGAAGCTTTCGGTGTAGTTAAAGGGCTTTCTTTACTGGGAACTACAGGTATCGTCGCCCCCTTAACGGCACCCTCTCAGCTAGAAGCATATCAACAGCAGATCAAAGAGAAAGCCAAATTGTTCGATTCTTTAGTGTTCTGCATTGGTGAAAACGGTATCGATCTGGCACAAAAATCAGGTATTGAACCTCAACGCATTATCAAAACAGCTAACTGGCTTGGTGCGATGCTGGTAACTGCCGCAGCAGCTCAAGTCAAATCAATTCTGCTATTTGGTTATCATGGCAAATTAATTAAGCTGGCAGGGGGGATTTTCCATACCCATAATCACCTAGCAGATGCCAGACTAGAAATCATGACGGCTTTTTGTGCCAAGCTAGGTTTACCACCATCTCAAAGTTCGCAAATCTTTAACTGTTCTACTACTGAATCCGCTCTGAATATCTTGCGGGAGATTGATGCTATCAACCCAAATCATCCCAGTTGGGTCGATTCTGTTTATCAGGAACTAGCACAGGCGATCGATTCAAAATGCGAAGACTATATTTATAAATACACAGAACAAAAACTTTGTGTTGGCTCAGTATTATTTGATCGCGATCGCCAGATAATTAGAAAAAGTGCAACTGCACTGCTGTTACTAGCTGAATTATGATAGAACATTAAAAATATTTACATCACTTTTATTTTAGACATCAAACACATTGAGCAAAAGCTTCTCTTTCGGCTCAGTATTATTTAATTGCGATCGCCAGGTAATCAAAAAAAGCGAAACGGCGCTACTTTTGATATCTGAATTATGTTAGGGTATGAAGAATATTTACCCAACTTTTATTTCATACATCTCATTCCATAGGCATCTTAACTTGCCAAATCAGATTTTGGTATCAAAAGCTCAAGTTTCTTTACATTTCGTTACCGACCTTACTTACACAGTTTTTCTAGAGTATAGTGACTATTCAGACAGAATCAATTTCCCCCAGTAGCGACACTTTGGCTCCTAAGTCTCTAGTTGATCAAGCTAGCCGCCAAAAAATTATCATTCTTGATTTCGGTTCTCAATACTCCGAATTAATTGCTCGACGCATTCGTGAAACTCAAGTTTATTCAGAAGTACTGTCTTATCGCACCAGTGCCGACAAACTAAAAGAAATTAATCCCCAGGGAATCATTCTTTCGGGAGGACCCAACTCAGTCTATGATGACCATGCGCCAACATGTGACCCTGAAATTTGGAATTTAGAGATTCCTGTATTGGGGGTATGTTACGGGATGCAGCTAATGGTTAAGCAACTGGGCGGCATGGTAGAAAAAGTAAAGCTAGGAGAATACGGTAAGGCGCAACTATTTATTGAAGATCCCACAGATCTCTTAACCAACGTCGAACATGGTTCAACTATGTGGATGAGTCACGGGGACTCTTGTACTCAGCTTCCTGATGGCTTTTCGACCTTAGCCTATACGAAGAATACTTCCTGTGCAGCGATTTCTAATCATAAGCAAAAACTATTTGGAGTACAGTTTCATCCTGAGGTAGTGCATTCAGAAGGTGGCATAGCTCTGATTCGCAACTTTGTCTATCATATTTGTGAATGTGAACCTACCTGGACAACAGAAGCATTTGTCGAAGAGTCAATTCGTGATATTCGAGCCAAGGTTGGTAATAAACGAGTTTTGCTAGCTCTTTCTGGAGGAGTTGACTCCTCAACTCTAGCTTTTCTCCTGCATCGGGCAATTGGTGAACAGTTGACCTGTATGTTTATTGATCAAGGGTTTATGCGTAAAGGTGAGCCCGAAAGATTAGTCGAAATATTCAAAGACAAATTTCACATTCCTGTCGAGTATGTGATGGCACGCGATCGCTTTTTAAAGCAGGTAGAGGGGGTAACTGACCCAGAATTAAAGCGTCGTCGCATTGGACATGAGTTTATCAAGGTTTTTGAGTCAGAATCGAAAAAGCTGGGTCCCTTTGATTATCTGGCACAGGGTACTTTGTATCCAGATGTAATTGAATCAGCCGACAGTAATGTCGACCCCAAAACAGGTGAGCGAGTCGCGGTCAAAATAAAAAGTCATCACAATGTAGGTGGTTTACCTAAAGATCTGCGGTTTAAACTAGTTGAACCTTTGCGTAAGCTGTTTAAAGATGAAGTACGTAATGTTGCTCGGGCGATCGGCTTACCTGAAGAAATAGTCCGCCGCCATCCTTTTCCTGGTCCTGGTTTAGCCATCAGGATTGTGGGAGAAGTAACGGCAGAAAGATTAAATATTTTGCGTGATGCGGACTTTATTGTCCGTGACGAAATCAGTAAGCAAGGTGTTTATCACGACTACTGGCAAGCATTTGCGGTACTATTACCGATTCGCAGTGTTGGAGTGATGGGTGATAAGCGTACCTATGCCCATCCGATAGTGCTACGCTTTATCACTAGTGAAGATGGCATGACCGCAGATTGGGCAAAAGTCCCTTACGAGATGTTAGAAATGATTTCTAATCGGATTGTTAACGAAGTTAAAGGGGTTAACCGCGTAGTTTATGATATTACTTCCAAACCACCTGGAACAATCGAGTGGGAGTAAGTCTTACATTAATAACTCCTAAGAAATAAATTAGTCTGCTTAGGCTGGGTAAAGGCGACGGGGCGTTTAAAAGTCGGATGCAAGCTCTGGCGCAGGGTGCTTCGCACCCAGATCGTCGTCCTCGACGACTTCGCACCTTGTGCGTGCGCTCTAACTGAATGCGCCCAGTCTAAGATTCAAAATCTCTCCAAAATCATATAGAAGCTGTTTGGTATTCTGTACATTACCAACATATTTTATTACTTTTATAGTACTAGCAAAATTGATACAGCAATACTCATGTCGAAATTATGACTCAGCTAGATATATCACAAGCCAAATCTGATCTATCCAATCTTCTGGATCTTGCTATTAAAGGCGAAGAGATTGTAATTACTCAAGATAACAAGCCAGTAGCCAAGATATCTCCTATACAACCAGTATTACGCCCTCTCAAAAGAGGTAGTGCTAAAGGTAAAGTACATATGTCTAATGATTTTGATGAGCCTTTAGAAGACTTTAAGGAATACATGGAATGAAGTTACTACTTGATACACATACATTCCTGTGGTTCGTAAATGATAATCCTAAATTGAGTAACCATCTCAAGGACTTAATTGAAGATACAAGCAACGTTAGTTATTTGAGTGTGGCTAGTCTTTGGGAAATGTCAATTAAGTTTAACTTAGGCAAACTAAAATTAGATCCAAATTACGAAGAGTTTGTTGAGAGAGAAATTACTACAGCCTCTATCGAGTTATTTAATATTGAATTAGAGCATTTAAGAGTAAATGCTACTCTACCCTTTCATCATAGAGATCCTTTCGACCGCCTCATTATCGCAGTACGTTAATTGGCTAGGACAATTTTAGTTACTAGTTCGTAAGTAACGAGTAACGAGTAACGAGTAACGAGTGTCCTAATATAAATTCGTATTGCTATATCTTTCAATCCATAGTAGAGGAAATACCCATCGTTACTGTAGACTTAGCATTTGAGCAATATTCTGTTGCTTTAATTAATTAATTCGTTCATAAGAAAAGAAAAGGAGATTAATAACAAATTCTATTTAAATTTTAGATGGCTAATCACCTTACTTGTCCCGAATATGGTGAAATGGGTTTTAGTAATTTGAGAATGTTAATCAAAAAATTAGGATATTCAATTGTTGATTTTTTCTTAACACTTGCATCAAAAACATTACGTATTCACCAACGCCCTATTTTGGTGATTTTTTCTCTATTTCTGGCAAATGTACCAATATTTTTAAGGTAGGCACCGCAAGACGATTATAGTCATCTTGAAAATGTCAAACATTCATTACATAGTCCATTATACAAGTATTGCTACCTCAAAGATTTGAGAACTTATGTATAGATTACGTTGATTATTGAGCTCAAACTATTTCTGCTAGTTGGTTATTCAAAGCTTTTTTGTCAACTTCATATTGCTGAAATAAGTTATTACTAGTAATAGTGTTTGTTTCCGATAAGCGAACCAAACCCCATAAAAGATGTTCGGTTCTAATTGATTTTTTATCCTGAAGTCGAACCACTTGTAAAGCTAATTCTAGAACAAACTTACTTGATGAACTTAATTTTATCTTGTGAGAGTTTTCCAAAGAATGTTCTTCGATTTCTATATTTTGCTTAACACCATTAGCTTTAAGCAGACGAGCAGATGTAGCAGTAGGATCTGCTAACAAACCAGTTAATAAATGTTCTGGTTCA
>JBCCDL010000522.1:0-4833 GCA_039030815.1 Cyanobacteria bacterium P01_A01_bin.83
ACAAGAGTACTATCTCGAATTTACAAGGGTTTCAAGACGCGATTGCTTTTTAATAAATAGAGACAGTGGTGGTAGGGTGGGCAATGCCCACTCTACGAATCAAAAAAATTTTCGATAACCCTTTTATTTCGTTGAATATTACCAAATTATCTTAGTACAAACCCTCACCTTAACAGGGGTAGTCGTTAGTCGTTAGTGGATTCCCTACTATATGAGTCACCCAAGCCTTTGTTACTGCATGCGGCAAACTTTCGCCTTTGCTACTTCCTACCAATCATAAATCAACGAATGCGTAACATCAGTTTATAATTACGAAATTGATTGCTCTAAGCGCACTAGTAAGGCTGGCTACTGAGCTAAATTCACTCTGTATCTATATAGGCTACAAACAAGACTAAAAAGAAGTATGTAAGTTTAAGATCGAACAATATCAAAAAATATTGCTCCAAAATTTAATTGTCCACAATTAAATCTTGCTAGTATATTTTCCCCATTGAGCATAGGATTCAAAACCTTTGTAAATTAAAGCAGGTTTTCCTATGGCGTGTAATCTATATTCGCTATCTAAATAAATTGCCGAAGGTTTAGGAGTTACAACAGCCACATCATAGAATGCCCACCATAAACCGCAATATTTGGCTGCTTCCCAGTAGCCTCTGAATTTAGAGCAATCAGTTCCCATAGCATGATAAAAAGATGTAGCAGCTAAATTATAAATTTCATGCATGGCATGCACTTCTACATCTTCAATATCCTCAAAATATCTATGTAAGAGCAAGTATTTTGGTTCTCCCCACAAATTCTGGAGATGAAATCTCAAGTGAGAGTTTAGAAAATCTGCCAAAAAGGATTGAGAAAGGTAATGTAAATACTTAATGTTAAAAACTTCGTTAAAGCTATTTCTAAACTTTTGACTAATTTCGGGATTAATCAGTTGCTCAAGATCATATAAAATATCATCCCAATACAGATTGAAAGAAACAGCAGAAAAATATTGAGGATGTTCTAAATCTTCAATATTTTCAATCATCCAAATAACTGCCTCTGAAGGATTATCAAACCAGATAATCTTTTGAGGTGGATTTTCTCCTGCGCTTTCGTAAGTTAGGTTGATTGCTGCTTCTGCTTTTACTTTGTTAACAGGAGAAGTGCCAAAAGGCACTCTAATCCATTCATCTATAATTGCAAATATTAGTGATTCTTGTTGAGAGGTCAATTAATAATTCAGACTTACTTGTTTCAACAGCGTTACTATCAAAAACCTTAATAAAAATAATCAACTAGATAAGATGATTAAAAATCACCAAAATTACTATAATGAAACCATAAAAATTTAAGTAAAACTAAGGGAAAAGATTTCTCCCTCAGTCATTAAGGGTTAACATTAGCTTCCGATTCTTGATCAACTTCCACCACCTCAATCTGTTGTAGGTTAAGAGACTTGTTTTCCTTGAGCTTTTCTTTAAGATCCCCCACCCGCTTAATTTGGCGGATCGGTAAATTAGCAGTTAAAGAAGTCATCCGTTGATCGTTGGAAAGAGAAAATTCCATTTCTTCACGATTGACTTCCACATAGCGGGCGACCACCTCTAAGATCTCTTCTCGCATCGCCTTCATCATTTCAGGATTAATGCTAGCACGATCGTGAGCAATAATCAGCTTTAAACGACTTTTGGCGTGGTCTCGACTGTCAGTGTTGTTCTTCCAGGGAAAAAGCATTTCCAGAATCCTTTTAATCATGTTTAACATGGTCGGCATGAGAGAAATAGAGTGCAATCGGTGGCTTTATCAAGCAGCATTTTTTTACAAAATTTCAACAGCATAGTAAGAGCGTTGATTAACCACCAAACATGCGGCGGAGACGAGACAGTATATTGCCCTGATTTGCCATCAAATCTAGGAATGGTACTTTTTCCCCTTCCAAACGCCGCGCAATGTTAGAATATGCCTGGGCTGGAACAGATTCATATTCTCCTAAAACCAATGGTTCCCCCTTGTTGGTAGCCACAATTACTTTTTCGTCATCAGGTACTACTCCAATTAGAGGTACTCCTAATAATTCCAGCACGTCTTCAACACTCATCATCTTGTTTTCTTCGACCATCAAAGGCTTAACCCGATTGACGATGAGACTAATTTTATTAACACCTTCAGCTTCGAGTAAACCAATGACGCGATCAGCATCTCTTACTGCTGCCACCTCGGGAGTGGTAACAATAAGAGCCTCATTCGCCGCTGAAATAGCGTTACGAAAACCTAATTCAATGCCTGCGGGGCAGTCAATGAGAATATAATCATAACCCTTTGCTAAAGCAGTGGCGATTTTTTTCATTTGCTCGGGATTAACCGATTCTTTATTGCGATTTTGCGCTGCGGGGAGCAACACTAAACCCTTAAGCCGTTTATCTTTAACCAAAGCCTGTGCCAAACGACATTCTCCCGCTAGAACATCGATCGCTGTGTAGACTACTCGTTCTTCCAATCCGAGCAACAAGTCCAGGTTTCTTAAGCCGAAGTCAGCATCAATTAGAGCTACAGAACGATTATGTTTAGCCAGAGCAGCTCCTAGATTCGAGGTGGTGGTAGTTTTGCCCACTCCTCCTTTGCCAGAGGTAACAACAATTATACGACTCATATTGCTTGTTTACGATTTGTGTAGCTGTAGTTATTTTGCTTGATTTTGATCAACCCACGCCTTGCTTGGTGACGAAAAAATATAGCGTTTGGCGAACTCTGAGGTTTTGGCTAAACGAATACCTTCTGTGGTCATAAAAGCTAATTCTGGTGTTAAGCGTCTGGGTTTTAATTTTGGCGCTCTGGCAACAGAATCAGCAATTCGCAATTGGGTAAATTCCATCTGTAATGCAGAAATTCGGCATTGATGATTTCCCTGTGCCCCCGCGTGGGCAATCCCTCGTAGTCGTCCCCAGACTAAAATATCGCCTGCGGCGATCGCTTTTCCTCCAGGATTAAGGTCACCAAAAATTACGATTGTTCCTGGATGGCGTATTTCGACTCCAGAGCGAACCGTACTTTGTAAATAAAGTGGCTCTGCTAGGGTAGAAGAGGAAATCTTCTTGGAGTCTGTCTGTCGATTGGTTAACGGTTGTGTCAGTTTTTTTTGCTGAACGGAGTAACCGCTGGTAGCTGCTGCCACCGCAGTTTGTCGCCGATTGGTACTAACTGTTGCCAGAGATAAATTTACGTCATTAAGAGTTTCGGCAATAGTTTGGAGTTGTCTTGAATCAAGCAGGCGATCTTTAGCAACTAAGCACACATTTGTCCCTACCTGCCAAGACTGCTCCTTGGTTTTTAACAGATGTTTTAGTTCTTGCCAAGTTTCTGACCAAGGTAAATCGGAATTGATTTCGGCTTGGGTGGGCAAAACCAGCAACATTTGCTCATGATCGTGTTTGAGGGAAATTTGCGCGTAACGATTGACGAGATTTGACGAATCAGGTTGCTCGTCAACTTTATCTAGGGAGATAGTCGGCTCTAAAGTCATTAAACTATCCTGATCATCCGTATATCTACGTATATCTACCTTTTAGGGTAGTTCTGTTTTCACGTCTCACATACTAACGTAAGTTTCTCTTTATGAAAGGTTAGAAAATTGTTAAGCGCCTCCAAGCTGCCACCAAACTGTCGGCATCACCAACGTTTCCTGGGAATAAAACCACTGGTAAATTAGGAAATTGCGGGTGATTTGCTTCGGTACGAATTAAAGAACAGCCTGGTAAAATTTGTCCTAAAAGTCGAGCGGCAGTTAAATTTAAGCCCACGCTGAGAACATCGTTGGAAGTAATTCCCCCTTTACTGATTAAAAAACTAATTGATTCTGGCAACCCATGAACTACATCCATCAGCAAAGAAGAGACAGTAACTCCAAACTGCAACCGTTGCTGGACATCGGCAAAGCTTAATTCTTCACGACTGGTATAGACCACCGCTGTTTTTCCTGCGGTATATGCCTGATTAACCTGAGCTAAAGTTGATTCCAGGATTTTATTTTGCTCTTGGGGGCGGTCGCGTAATACTTTGACATCAACTTCAATTCCCACCACCGAATCTTGTTTCAATAACTCAGTTAGCTGTTGAGTGGTTTTTTGCACATGAGAACCAACGATCACTACTCCAGGTCGATCTGTGGCGCGGTAGCTGGACATGTTTTCTGGTGATATGGGCTGTTCTCCTAACTGTGCTAAGGAAGTCAACAGGCTAGCGGCAGAGCGAAATAAGAAGCGTTTTCCTGCGGCTGTTGTCCGCAAAATAGCATCTGCTAGCAGATCGTAATCAGCTTGGGTTAATCCATCCACCACCACGCATTGATTATTACTAAGCTTCAGTAAGCGTTGCTCAATTCCACTACGCAAATCTTCAATCGTTAATCTCTCTACTGCGCCCCTCTTGATTTTGCCCTCAGTCTTTTGAGCCACATAATCAGGTAAATAGCTATGGCTATAGCCAAATACCGAGTCCTGAGCAAATTCTGTCTCTGCCACTGGGGTTTTTACCCCCTCAACCAGCAGATAATGAATGCTATCTTCGGTAATTCTGCCTCCTTCAAAGAAAGCTGGAGTCAAAAAGTGAGCATCAAACCCCCCTAACTCTTGAGCAATTACATCAGTTTCAATCGGGTAATGTCCGCGCAAGGTGGAGTCAGAACGACTAACAACCAAAAAGTCTTCAATCCCCACTTCGGCGATCGCCATTTGCAAATTTTGACAAATTTCTCGCGTAATTTGTGCTGCTTGCTCAGGATCTAACGCTCTGGTGTTGCTCAAAATAAAAAATATCGGCACATCATCTGACAATCCTCGTTTTAAAGTGTTA
>JBCCDL010000523.1:0-4828 GCA_039030815.1 Cyanobacteria bacterium P01_A01_bin.83
ATTAGAACTACCAACAGATAAAGCACGCCCGCCCATACAAACCTTCAATGGGGCGACGCGCAAATTTTACCTTGATGGCGATCTCAGTGAGCAATTAAAAACCCTGAGTCAGAAAACGGGAACCACCCTATTTATGAATCTCTTGGCGGTTTTTGTAACTTTACTCTCTCGCTGGAGTAATCAAGAAGATATTGTAGTGGGGACTCCTATAGCCCGTCGTAACCAAGAGCAAATAGAAGATTTAATCGGCTTCTTTGTTAATACTTTAGTTCTGCGTCTCGATCTGACAAAAAATCCCAGTTTTGCAGAATTACTGGCTCAGGTGCGCCAAGTATCCCTAGATGCTTTTGATCGCCAAGACGTACCTTTTGATCGAGTAGTAGAAGCCATCAAACCAGAACGAAATCTTAGTTATAGTCCTCTATTCCAGGTCATGTTTGCTTGGCAGAATGCACCCATGGGGACATTAGAATTACCAGGGTTGACTCTCAGTACTTTAGAAATCGAAGGAGAGACAGCAAAATTCGATTTAACCCTAGCCATGGCAGAGACTGAGACAGGATTAATCGGCTGGTGGGAGTACAATACAGACTTGTTTACTGCCGAAACAATTGCTCGCTTAGACAGCTATTTCCAGACCTTATTAGCCGCCATTGTTACTACCCCCGACCAGCCAGTTAGCCAATTACCTGCATTACTGAGCGATCGCGCCCAGCATCAATTATTAGTAGAGTGGAATCAAACTCAGGTAGAGTATCCCCATGCTCAATGCATACATGAATTATTTGAAGCTCAGGTAGAGCGACTGCGCTCCGCGCACTGGCAGAGCCAATCGCCCGATGCCGTAGCATTGGTGTATCAGGGTTCTAAACTGACCTACGGCGAGTTAAATGGTCGTGCTAATCAGCTTGCTCGCTATTTACAAGAGTTGGACGTAAAATCTGAAGTTTTAGTGGGAATTTGCCTTGATCGCTCTTTAGAGATGATTGTCAGTGTGTTAGGGGTACTCAAAGCAGGGGGGGCATATTTACCTCTTGATCCTAATTATCCGCAAGAGCGTCTTAGTTTTATCCTTGATGATGCGCGGGTGTCGGTTTTATTAACTGAGGAGAAGCTAGTTACAGAATTACCCGAGCAAAATGCCGAAATTGTCTTGTTAGATCGAGATCAAGAAGCGATATCTCAGATGAGTGAGGCAAATTTAGCAGTTTCCACCACACCAGATAATTTAGCCTACACCGTTTATACATCTGGTTCAACTGGACAAGCAAAAGGCGTACAGGTAATTCATCGCAGTTTGGTTAATGCTTATCAAGGGTGGTCAGATGCTTACCAGCTAGAGACTCTTACTAGTCATTTACAGATGGCAAGTTTTTCTTTTGATGTCTTTAGTGGAGATTGGATTCGGGCTTTATGTTCGGGAGCTAAGTTAGTTTTATGTCCTCGGGATCTTTTATTAGAACCAGAAAAGCTATATCAATTGATGCAGGAGGAGGAGATTGATAGTGGGGAATTTGTCCCTGCGGTATTGAAAAACTTAGTGGACTATGTAGCCAGTACTCAGCAAAATCTCCACTTCCTAAAATTACTCGTTGTTGGTTCAGATACTTTATATGTTAGGGATTGGCAACAGTTTCGACGCGTCTGTGGTGAGCAAACACGGTTAATTAATTCCTATGGAGTGACCGAAGCAACTATCGACAGCACCTATTTTGAAAGCACAACGGTAGAGTTATTCCAGTCAGATGTTGTTCCCATTGGTAAACCCTTTGGCAATACGCAAGTTTATATTTTAGATAAGCAACTCCAACCAGTAGCCATAGGAGTGGCTGGAGAACTCTATCTAGGGGGCGTGGGCTTATCCAGAGGATATCTAAATCGACCAGACTTGACGAAGGAGAAATTTATTAGTAATCCCTTTTCAGTTAACAGTCAACAGTCAACAGTCAACAGTCAACAATCAACAGTCAACAATCAACAGTCAACAGTCAACAATCAACAATTAGATGTTATTACTTCCTCTGCCCTACTTTATAAGACAGGCGACCTTGCTAAATACAGACCTGATGGCAATATTGAATTCTTAGGACGGATTGACAACCAAGTTAAAGTGCGCGGCTTCCGTATCGAAGTGGGGGAAATAGAAGCGGTATTGAGAAGTCAGCCACAGGTTAAGGAAGTGGTGGTCATAGCCAGGGAAGAGAGGTTAGATAACAAGTATTTAGCAGCATATGTGGTAGCCCCATCGGGAACTATCAACAGCCATAATTTAAGGGAGTTGATTAAGCAGAAATTGCCTGAGTATATGGTTCCTGGGGCTTTTGTCTTCCTCGATGCTTTGCCTTTAAGTCCCAACGGGAAGATTGATCGCCGTGCTTTACCCGTACCAGATTTAGCAACAGAGTCCAGCAAAACCTTTGTCGCACCCCGTACTCCAAGTGAATCAGCGATCGCCGAAATTATGGCTTCGGTTCTAAAATTACCACAGGTAGGGATTTACGATAACTTCTTTGAGTTGGGAGGTCATTCTCTATTAGCTACTCAGGTAATTTCCCGACTGCGGCGCACCTTTAATCTGGAGTTTCCTCTCCGTCGCTTGTTGTCATATCCTACAGTAGAAGGATTAGAAAAGACGCTATGGGAGTTACGTCAGGTTGAAAAAAGTGAGCGTAGTTCTTTTGTTCCCTTACCCAATATAATTCCCCAGCCCGATCAACGTTATCAACCCTTTCCCTTGACAGATATTCAGCAAGCCTACTGGTTGGGTCGTAATGAAGCTTTTGAATTGGGAAATGTTGCTACCCATGGCTACTTAGAAATAGAAGGATCGTCTATCGATCTTGAGCGATTGAACTTAGCCTGGCACCAAGTTGTGCTGCGCCACGACCAATTAAGAATGGTGGTATTAGCTGACGGACAGCAGCAAGTATTAGAGGACGTACCGAACTATCAGATCGAAGTTTTAGACTTACATGGGGAGTCAGCAGAGGAGATTAACCGCCAGTTAAATAGTATTCGCGATCGCATGTCTCACGATATGCTATCCCTGGATAGTTGGCCTCTATTTGAAATTCGCGCCACTGTTTTACCCCAGGAACGTACCAGACTGCATCTTGGTTTTGATGCGACGGTGGGGGATGCCTGGAGTATGTTTATTATCTTACGGGAGTGGCTGCAACTTTATGAGAACCTAGAAGTGGTATTGCCCAGTTTAGAACTTACTTTCCGAGATTATGTCTTAGCCAAGGAAAAACTGCAAGATACACCTCAGTATCAGCGTTCTCAACAGTATTGGTATGAGCGTTTAGATACCTTACCGCCCGCCCCAGAATTACCGCTGGCTATTAGTCCTAATTCGATTAAGCAACCTCAATTCAAACGCCGTAGTGTGGAAATTGACCCATCTAAATGGCAAAAGCTACAAGAGCGAGCGAAACAAGCCCAGATCACCCCTTCAGGACTGTTACTGAGTTCTTTTGCCGAAATTCTTAATTTATGGAGCAAAAGTGCCAAATTTACCATCAATCTGACTCTGTTTAATCGCTTCCCTCTCCATTCTCAAGTTAATCAGATTATGGGGGACTTCACCTCTATAACCCTGCTGGAAGTTGATCGCTCGATTCCTAATTCATTTACAGAAAGTAGCCAACAAATACAACAACAACTCTGGCAAGATCTAGACCACAGCTATATCGGCGGCTTGAAAGTTCAGCGAGAACTCAATCGACGCAGATCGAGCTATCAAACCATGCCCATTGTGTTTACCAGTACTTTGGGTTTAGATTCCCTGGGAAGAGATGTGTCCCTGCTGGATAATTTAGGAGAAATCGTTTATAGCATTAGCCAAACCTCTCAAGTTTGGTTAGATTGCCAGATTGGGGAGCGCAATGGAGCATTAACTATTACCTGGGATGGAGTAGAAGCACTATTTCCTGCGGGTATGCTCGATGATATGTTTAATGCTTTCTGTAATCTGCTGGAGCGCCTAGTCACTTCAGATGCGGCTTGGAGTGATACCCAGCGATCTCTAATTCCAGAAACTCAGTTATCCCAAAGAGTAGCAATAAATAATACCGAGGCACCGATTAGAGAGCAAACTTTACATGGTTTATTTATTAGTCAAGTGGAAGCCTGTGCTAACTCCACCGCCATTATTAGTTCCAAACGCACCCTTACCTATCAAAAACTATACGATCTAGCCAATGGATTAGGACATAAATTGCGCTCCTTGGGAGCTACTCCTAATACCTTAGTTGCGGTTGTCATGTCCAAGGGATGGGAACAAGTTGTAGCGGTCTTAGGTATTTTAATCTCTGGGGCGGCATATTTACCTGTTGACCCCGCATTACCTGAAGAGAGACAGCAATATTTACTTGAACAAGGACAAGTTAAGTTAATTGTCACTCAATCTCACTTAGGAAGTGAATTATCTTGGCTCAATGAAGGCGATTACAGTTGCTTGTATGTAGAAGATGAGATTAGTAACTGTGGGTCATTAGAATTAGTGCAAAGCGATCGAGATCTGGCTTATGTAATCTATACTTCTGGTTCGACTGGTTTACCCAAAGGAGTGGCGATTGACCATCGTGGGGCAGTTAATACTATTGTTGATATTAACCAGAGATTTAAAGTAACAGCCCAGGATAGTATTTTAGCTTTATCGGCATTAAACTTCGACCTGTCCGTTTACGATATCTTTGGCATTTTAGCGGTGGGGGGAACTATAGTTATTCCGACGATGGATGCCCTCAAAGATCCTGCAAGCTGGCTAGATTTAATCGTTACTCACAAAATTACCCTCTGGAATAGCGTTCCTGCTTTGATGCAG
>JBCCDL010000524.1:0-4828 GCA_039030815.1 Cyanobacteria bacterium P01_A01_bin.83
ATCAGTTTTTACAGCCAAGCTGGACTAGACTGACATTAAGACTATCCAATGTTAATCATCTAAAGATTTCCGCTTTATGTCCATCTCTTCACAATCTATGCCCAAGCCCTTATTTAGTTTTCGGCAGTTATGGAATATGAACTTAGGCTTTTTGGGGATTCAATTTGGCTGGGGTCTACAGATGGCAAATATGAGTGCTATTTTCGAGCATCTGGGGGCAGAAGCCGACCAGCTACCGATTTTATGGTTGGCTGCACCCCTAACTGGCTTGCTGGTACAGCCAATTGTCGGTAATTTAAGTGACTATACCTGGAATTGGTTAGGTAGAAGAAGACCTTATTTTTTAGCGGGGGCAATTTTCGCTTTCTGTGCTTTAATCCTGATGCCCCATGCTGACAATCTATTGCTGGCAGCAGGGTTACTCTGGATTTTAGATACTAGCGCCAACATTAGCATGGTGCCATTTAGAGCTTTTGTGGGGGATTTATTGCCCAAAGAGCAGCGGACTAAGGGATTCGCCATGCAAAGTATTATGCTAGGTCTGGGTGCAGTTTCGGCTTCGGCTTTGCCCTGGATACTTAATAATATTTTTCAGGTGAGTAACCTCAGCAGTTTGGAGCGTAAAATACCCCTTACGGTAGAAGTCTCTTTTTATATCGGTGGAGCATTATTTTTAGGAACTGTATTATGGACAATCGTGACCACTCCCGAATATCCTCCAGCGAATTTAGATAAATTTGAGCAACTAAAAGCTGATCGCGGCGGGATTGTTAGTAGTCTGAGGGAATCCTGGCAAACTTTGTGGGAAATGCCGCCAAAAATGCAGCAGTTGGCTAAGGTGCAGTTTTTTACCTGGTTGGGAATCTTTTGTTTTTTCCTTTATTTTCCTCCTGCGGTAGCCCGCAATATCTTTGGTGCAACTAGCCAAAATTCTGTTTTATACAGCGAGGGGATTGAGTGGGCAGGAATTTGTTTTGCAGTTTATAATGCCGTCTGCATTGGCTTTTCCTTCGTCTTACCTCGGATTGCCAAGTATCTGGGTCGTTCTCTAACTCACACCATCTGCTTGCTTTGCGGTGGCATCGGATTAGTCTCATTGTTAACTGTTAGCAATCAATACATGTTGTTGCTTTCAATGATTGGATTGGGTATCGCCTGGTCAAGCGCTTTGATTATGCCCTATGCCATGCTGAGTGGGTCGATTCCGCCTCAACGACGGGGAGTATACCAGGGAATATTTAACTTTTTTGTGGTATTACCTGAAATTGTGGCTTCTTTAGGGATGGGATGGATTATGCAACATCTACTCCATGAAGATCGCTTGATAGCAGTAGTGATGGGGGGAGTATGTCTGATTATTGCAGCAGGCTTAACTTTGTTAATTTCCAATTCCAGCAGTAGCTTACAGTTGGAAATGACCCCTGCCCAATCAGCATCAACATCCTCGATTACAGAAACTCCTAACTCAGGTGAACAGCAAACATAGCAAATATTATGATTAGTAAATTTGGTCGCCTGAATCAACTATTACTGTTAGCGGTAACTGTTTTAACCTATAATGTCATGGCAATGGCGATCGCTAATTCTCTATTTGTCAGTCATGTGGGTGCAGGGGCGTTACCGATCGCTTTTATCTTGATTGGTCTGTGTTCTTTTCCCCTTTACGGTATTTTTTCAAACATAGCTGATCGCTACAGTCGTCCCCAGGTTTTTCGCTATGTATTGCTGATTTCGATCTCGTTAATGCTGGGGTTGAGACTATTACTTCATCTGGATGCACCTTGGGTGTATTATGTCTTGCTGATTGTGATCTTTTTTCAGTGGGATTTTAATAATAATTTGCTTTATCCAGGCTTGCTCACTGACTACTTCACCACTATTGAGTATAAGAAATTTGCCCCTTTGATTGGTATTGCTCAGGCGGTGGGTACTTTAGTTGGCGGTAGCATGACTATTGTTTTGTCTCGCTATTTTCCCAGCCGAGAATTACTTTGGGGTTTGCCTATGTTTATGGCGATCGCTTTTGGGCAGTTGCTTTATTTGGAAAGTTCTCAGCGTCGTCTGGAAACTAGCATCAGCGAAGCAAAGCTTAGTATTATTGAATCTTTTAAAACCTTGCCTGATTTGGGTAAACGCTACCCATTGGTATTGTTTCTGGCTACCAGTACTTTTTTACTAGTAATTATTTACATTAGCTCGGAATTTCTCTGGTTTAATATCTACGGTCAACAGTTTAATGAATCTCAGCTTACAGGATTTCTAGGACTGATGCGGATGATCATTTCTTTGATTCAGGTGGTGTTTCTTTATGGGGTTACTCGTCCACTGTTGAAATGGATCGGAGTAGCGAGACTGAATGCCGTTTATCCTGTTACCACCTTGTTTAGCTTAGGGGGATTGCTGGCTAATTTTAATTTAGGTGCGGCTATCGGTCTGCACATCAACGGAGATGCCCTATACAAGGCGATTAACCTTCCTGTACATCAGCTAAATTACAACGGCATTCCCCATCAATATGTGGGGCGTATTAGAGCCTTGAGCGATGGTTTGATCTATTCTTTGGGTTTGACTTTAGCAGGAGTAGTGTTGTGGATTTGTCATCTGTATCTTAGTCTGGAACAAATTACCTTGCTGGCAATTAGCTTAACGGTATTACTTTTGCTGGTGCGGCTACCGATGGGTAAATTTTATACTCGAAGTCTGGAAGAGATGATCCGCAGCGATACGATCAATCTCGATGATTTTGAAGAACAAAAAACTCAACTACCAGCAGAGTCAAGTACGATAATTCAGGAATTTTTACGTAATGGCGATCGCTATACTCAAATCAAAGGTTTAGAATTGGCGGCTAATGTGGGTAATCCTGAGCAGTTTTTTGATGAGGTCAGGACTTTATTACCTAATGTCGATCATGCTTTACGTCAGGGAATCTTAAAATTATTTAGCAGTTGCGATCAGCAAATTCTCGACAAGTTTGTTGACTTGCTAAGTCAGTCTGAGGCAACAGTACAGGCGACGGCTTTAGAAATTTTGATTGCTAACCAATATCCTTTTGAATCATCTCACTTAGATGCTTTAATCGCTGATGATAACGCAGAATTGAGAGCATTAGGCTTGGTTGCAGCATTTCAGGCTAATGAACAGTTAGATTCGCGGATTTCCGAACAGTTTTGGCAATTACAGTTAACCGAAGAGATTATTCAGGCGATCGCCAGAGTCGTAACCCATAGTCAAAACCCTGAATTTATTACTTTAATTGAATATTTATTACCCCAGGTAAATTCTGCCACCAAATCAGAGGCACTAGGGGCGTTAGTTCATCTGGGTACATCAGGCGATCGCCATTTGGCAAAGATCGCGGCGGCGGAAATTAACCACGATCACCCCGCAGTGAGAGTTACCGCCTTCAAGTTACTAGAAATTACCCACTGTCCCGAAACTTTAGACCATGTTGCTACAGGATTAAAAGATGCTTCGGCACAAGTACGTCATCAAGTAGCCAGTAGTCTGAGGGCATATGGCAAACCTGGTTTAGCTGTTGCTCAAGAATACTTAATCGCCAAAGATCCTCGGGTGGTCAATACGGCAATTGCGGCGATCGCCAAATTTAAGAGTAAACAAGCCAATGAAATATTATTCAAACACCTCACTCCCGAATTTCAGCAATTTACCCTAACCCGCAAATGGCAACAGCAAATACCTAAACATGATGATAGCTGGAAACTACTGGCGGTGGCGATTGAGGATTATCAACAACGCTTACTACAAAAAGTACTCTATGTTTTATCCTGTCTTGGCTATTCCCGTACCGTTAGTTTAGTACAGCGCATCTTAGCCACTAGCGATCGCCGTGATTTAGCCAATGCGGTAGAAGTCTTAGCCTCCATCAATCACCGCCGCTTTATTCAACCCTTGATGCCGTTGCTAGAACAAACAGTAGCCGACCAAACCCCGAACAAAATCCAGTCCTCTCCCCAATGGCTGCGTAACAAGGGCTATAAAATACTACTAGAAGCTTTAAACTCAAGCGATCGCTGGATTAAAACAGGGGCATCGGTTGCCCTGGCGGTTGTACCGACAGCCCTACTCAAAGACCCCGATCCCGTCGTACAATCGGTGGCACAGGAAATTTTTCCGACAGCCTATCAGTTTACCTGTCCCGTCAGTACTTCTATGAATCGATTACTCTTGCTCCGAAACATTGCCTTATTTAAAAATTTATCTCTTGATGAATTGTTTGCCATTGACAAGGCTTTATCACAAAAACAAGTCATCGCAGGTGAAAGTATTTACACTGAGGGTAGCTGGGGTGGTCACTTATACATCATCGCTGACGGTAGAGTCCAGATGGTCAAAGAGCTTGATGGTGAGCCAGAAGAGATTAAACAGTTAACTACAGGACAGTATTTTGGCGAGATTGCCCTGTTTGATGAAGCCCCCCGTTGGGATAGTGCGATCGCTATAGAAGACTCGGTATTGCTTTGTTTAGAAAAGAAACGCTTCCTCAGTTTAATTTCTCAACGTCCCCATATTGTGTTAGAAATTTGTCGCTTTTTGAGTCAAAGACTGCGGGAAACGGAAAAGTACATGACAGCGAAGAAAATGCGATCAACACAAAAAGGATAAAAGGAACGAGGAGTCAGGAGTCAGAAGTCACAAAGGGCTTGCCCGCATGTAGTCAGAAGTCAGAAGAACAAGGAATGAGAATGTAACAGGTAATTTGTAGGGTGGGCAATGCCCCGCGGCTGACCGAGAATGGGGAGCAGGGCGCGACGGCGATCCGGACCATCGCGCCGGGCGCGGGATCGTGGAACGCGTCGATCACGCG
>JBCCDL010000525.1:0-4824 GCA_039030815.1 Cyanobacteria bacterium P01_A01_bin.83
AAATATTCCCTGACGCGCTAAATACTTTTGAAAATCAAACCCACCAGGATTACTAGCTGCTTGGGGTAGATAAAGTAAACCTGTGATATTTAATTGTTGTCCAGGGTAAATTCCCGTTCCTTGCAAAAGTGGTACGGTAACGTAAACTTTTCCTGAGACATCTTCTTGTTTAACAACAGTACCTCCCCCTTCTAGTGTGGGACTTGTATTCACTTCATTAATTTGATTAACTCTTAGCCAAAATCTTAGTAAGGCGCGATCATTTAATCTTGGTTCCGTTAAAACCATTCCCGATACCCTCACCAACTCACTTTGGTATCTTGTGACTTGGTAGCTAATATCATTAGCTTGTGGTTGCGGCAGACGTAATTGAAAATACCAAATTGCTAACAAGGCAACTATTACAGCAGCAATCAATCTGGAGGTTCTGAGTTGATGCCAAACGATTTTGGCAATCGTAGCTAGTCCAATAATCCCTGCTATGACTGTTACTAATTGTGGAGTTAGACTTCCAGCATCAGTTAGCATCGTGGATAATAGCCCGACAATATAAGCTACACAAAGAATTATCCAATCAGAACGAGTCATCAATAACCAGTACTGCTACAACGCATCCCAGTTAAACACATCACCTTTATTTCTGCACTAGAATCACGCTTCTGCTGCGGTAGATAACTTATCCTTATACATACTTTGTCAATTGTGATTTAAAACCCTGGCATATTTTACAAAACTTAATATAATTAACAGTGACGGATTGAGTATGAATGCTTAAAGAAACATGGATATCCAAATTCCTTGGCTAACTGCCATTATTGTCTTGCCTCTGATTGCCGCTGCCGCTATTCCTTTAATCCCTGACAAAGATGGTAAAACCATTAGAATGTATGCCCTCTTAGTAGGATTGATCAATTTAACTCTGATGGTTTATGGATTTTGGTCGCATTATGATCTTAACCAGACACAGATACAGCTAGTGGAAACCTATTCCTGGATACCGCAACTTGGTTTAAATTGGTCGGTTGGTGTTGATGGCTTATCAATGCCCCTAATCTTGTTATCAGGTTTAATTACAACCTTAGCGATTCTCGCTTCTTGGAGAGTAGATCACAAGCCCAAACTATATTATTTTTTAGTTTTAGTATTATACAGCGCCCAGATTGGGGTGTTTACTGCTCAAGATCTGCTACTATTTTTCCTCATGTGGGAAATAGAATTAGTTCCTGTATATCTACTAATTTCAATTTGGGGTGGCAAAAAACGTCTCTATGCTGCTACTAAATTTATTCTCTACACAGCCCTAGCTTCAATCTTTATCTTAATTGCTGGATTAGCTTTAGCTTTCTACGGTGATAATATTACCTTTAATCTTACTGAACTTGGTCTTAAAGAATATCCATTATCTTTAGAGTTGTTAGCCTACGCTGGATTTCTAATTGCCTTCGGCGTTAAACTTCCCATCTTCCCTTTACATACCTGGCTTCCTGATGCCCATAGTCAAGCATCTTCCCCTATTTCCATGATTTTAGCGGGAGTTCTTCTGAAAATGGGTGGATATGCTTTAATTCGCTTTAATCTTGAAATACTACCCGATGCCCATATAAAATTTGCTCCTCTGTTAGTAATTCTGGGAGTAATTAATATTGTCTACGGTGCTTTTACTGCTTTTGGACAGACAAATTTAAAGCGCAGGCTAGCTTCTTCCTCAATATCCCATATGGGTTTTGTCCTAATTGGCATTGCTTCATTTACCGACTTGGGTTTGAACGGTGCGATCTTGCAAATGATCTCTCACGGTTTGATTGCAGCCGCATTATTTTTCCTTACTGGAGCAACTTATGAACGTACCCACACCTTGATGATGGACGAAATGGGGGGAATGGCAGCAAAAATGCCTAAAACCTTTGCCCTATTTACCACAGGTGCCATGGCTTCTTTAGCATTACCTGGAATGAGCGGATTTGTAGGTGAGCTAACTGTATTTTTAGGAATTGCCACTAGTGATGTATATGGTCAAACCTTTAAAACAGTGATTGTTTTCTTAACTGCGGTGGGTTTAATTTTGACTCCAATATATCTGTTATCGATGCTGCGCCAGGTATTTTATGGAGAGAGCAATCCTAATTTGCAACTAAACAATTTCTCAATTGATGCTCAACCCCGCGAGATTTTTATTGCCACTTGTTTGCTACTACCCATTATTGGCATCGGTTTATATCCCAAATTGGCAACTAATAGTTACGATTTGAAAACCATGGAAGTTGCTGCCAAAACAAGATCGGCGTTACCAGTAATCGTACAGCAAAATACGCCTATGATAGGCGATCGCTATAATTTTGGCTCTAAGTTGACTACCGCAACTATAATTGGCGATACCAGCATTACAACTGCGCCTCAGATTCCTTAGATTTTCTGGAGTATTATCTCGACCGTCATTAGATTTATTTAGTTGCAAAAAGCAGTAGTGAATTTATTCACTACTGCTTTTTGTATATTTTTGTAACAATCAACATATTATGGTTAATCCTTAACCCAGTGATTAGTATGGCAACAGTATGAAAATCGTGATTAAATCTAATGTCAACTTCAATCAGTAAAGCGAAAACTTTATTTTTCAACTCTGGAGATAAATTACCCCAGAGAGAAGATTACTTGTGGCGGGTTGTTAGTGGAGTGGTCAAAAGTTATACTATCAGCGAAGAAGGAACTTCTCTAACTTTGGGATTTTGGGGGGCAAACGATTTAGTTGGAGAAACTTTGTCTAATGTGACCCCTTATACTCTCAAATGTATCAGTAATGTAAGAGCGATCGCTATTCATCGCCATCAGTGGTCAGAATTATCGGAGAATCTGTTAAGTCATGCCCAGCAAACACAGCAGCTTTTATTTATCGTGCGTAACAACAGAATAGCAAAGCGATTATGGCTATTGTTGAAGTGGCTAGCAAGCAAATTCGGACGAAGAATACCCGAAGGCAATTTAATTGATTTTGAGCTTACCCATCAAGAATTAGCCCAGGCAATTAATACCACGAGAATTACGGTAACAAAAACCCTCAATCAATTTGAACGAGAAGGTTTGATTATACGCCCTCGATCTAAATGTATAATCGTTAAGCATAGCTGAGCTAATAATGCTTCGCTTAAGTAACAGAGGACTTGCCCGCATGTAGTAGGGAGTAAGCCTATACTAATTGACAACCCCCCTTAGTTTAGATTGAATTTTGGCATCATAGATACCTTCAGACCAATTTTTGCCTGTTTTAATTTGTTCTACCCTCAGGTTTTCAACTCCAAAAAATTTAGTTCTCTGTAGGTTGGCATTATCCAAAACACATTGATTAAAATTGACATCCCCAAAATAAGCCTGAGTTAAGTTAGAGCGGACAAAATTTGCTCCTACAATATCAGCTCCCACAAAATCTACATTTTGCAGATCTGCCTCAATTAAATCGCTATAGCTGAGATTGGCTCCAGTCAATAGACAATGACTCAGATTAGCATTAGTTAACTTAGTTTCCACCAGGTTCGCATAGCTGAGATTGGCATGGCTGAGATTAGCATTACTAAGATCTGCTCCCGATAAATAAGCATGTCTCAAATCTGCCCCTGAAAGCTTGATCCCGCGTAAATCCGCTTCTGGGGCATTGAAGCCGCGCAGAGGAATGCGATCGCTATTTAAGTCTTGCAAAGCCTGCAAGCGGGCGTAACTAGTTCTTAAACCATGAGCCGAATCAATAGTTTTCCAGGCTTCATAATGAGCTTGCTTGTCTCTCTCTGGTGCTTCTAAAAAAAATAGCCAAACCGCTACTAAGATACTAAAGCCTTCGAGGATATTTAATAATACTGATTCTCTAATCTGACAAAATAACCATGACTCATTAAGATGACAGTCTTTCTCCGCACCGAACCAAGTCTCAATAGCTAAGATGAGAGCAATTAAAATTGTGGTTCCCCCAATGGCAACCAAAATGCGGTAAAAAGAACGTTGTAATTTTCTGTTGCCGATCATAACTAGTTCTCCTTTGGGGGAATTGCAGATAATATTTATGAAATTACTGGGGGTAATTGGCACAAAACCAGCAAATTACCCTCATTATGCTTCTACAAGCTGCGGTGTAGACTGCTGATTAACTTCGCTGGGTGCGCCATCTTTAACTAAAGATCTAGAATTGCCCCCAGTTGTAATCATGTCACCAACCATAGCAAACATGGCATCAATTTTGCGTTTTCGCCACTTATTAATTAGCCGATCAACTTCTTTTGCAGCTAGTTTTCTCTGCATTGCTTGATAAAGATATGCCGCATGTCTAGTTTCATCTTGCGCCACACTGAGAATACTCTGCTGGAGATTGCGACTTTTTGGTTCATCATCAGGAAGAGCAGTCGCCATACGAGCAAAGTCTTGACTCGCATCAATTTCTAAAATATAGGTGCTTGCCATAAACACTAGCCAGTCTATATTTTCAGCCTTGAGTGATTCAGGATCGTAACCACGATAAAATTTGCTAAAGAAAGGGCTGGGTTTCTGAGATTTTTTAGCTGAGTCCTGCTTTAATTCTGTGGCTGATTTAATTTCTTTTCCCAGTTGTTTTAATCCATAGGCGAAGATCTGACCATGACGTTGTTCATCACGGGCATGAATCCTAAGTTTCTCCTCTAGCCAGGAATCCCCCTCTGCCGCAGCCCTGTCGGCTAATTTGCTTAAAAAGGGTACTGCTCCTGATTCTGCCATTTGAAATCCCGCCAGGGTATTAGGTCGAGTTTTAGGGTCCCGTAGTCGGCTGGCTAGGATATATGCGGTGGCACCTGAGCCAATGGTGTT
>JBCCDL010000526.1:0-4823 GCA_039030815.1 Cyanobacteria bacterium P01_A01_bin.83
CAGGACAGCTATATTGCAGTCCGATTTCAGGTTTGTATTCTTGTTGGCAGTTATGGCAATAGGCAATTAGGGGAATATTGGTAATAACTAGTTCGACTCCTGCTAAAAACGTATTACGGGTTTGAGCTTCAAAGGCAAACTGTAAGCTAACGGGTTCAACACAGGTAAACTGTCCCACTACCAAATGAATCTTTTCTATTTTGGGTTGTTCTGGTTGAGAGTGATACCAATCTTTAACCGTTAAGATCAAAGCTTTGGTCATATCTGTTTCATGCATAATTTCACTAATCAGTAAAAGATTGAATAAATACTTGTTTTATATTGCAGATAAACCAAACCACGTTCATCGCTATATGCTTGATGTAAATTAGTTAAGCTATTAAGCAGTTGTTGATGTACTTTGCCTTCTTTTGGTATATAAGAAGCGCTGAGAGCCAAACCAACTAGCTCCTCTTTAGTCATAGCTTGTTGATAGGGAAAACTATCGAGTTTGAGATGGGGGAACCAACAATTAATTAACTCAAAACTGTTTCCATTAAGACGAGAGTGAATCGGATTTTTGCCAGATGCTTGAGTAATAATCTGTCCATGTTGACGAGTAAATTCATCTTCTCCATTAATATCGCGATCATTCCAAATCAAAGCGATTTTGCCTTGAGGTTTCAGAATACGGGCAAATTCGGTTAAAGTTGGTTCGGGATTAAACCAATGAAAAGATTGAAAGCAAGTAATTAGATTGACAGAGTTATCTTCTAGTTTGGTGTTCTCAGCACTACCATCTTTAAACTCTACTAATGGGTGGTATCTTGCTGCTTGTCTCATAGCTGCATTAGGCTCAATTGCAATTACTCTAACTCTATAATCTGCCAACAAGCGAGAAGAAATACCAGTTCCTGCACCGATATCGGCAGCAATTAAGCTTAAAGGTTTGCCTAGTCCCTCTAAAATACAATCAATAGCTGCTGATGGATAACTAGGTCTGTATTTGGCATAATCCTGCGCGCGATCGCTAAATCGCGATCGCGGATTCATTTGATACAGATTGTCACTCATCGATTTCCCCCTTCGCTAAACAAACTGCACTGAGTAATTTTATAGAAAACGAATGTTGAATCAGCAACAGGTAATCACCTAATCAATTCCACGGTTCATCTACCACTTGCGCTTGTTCGTGAATGTAAGCAGGTTTTTCTTGACGGGGTAGTTGTCCTGAAATAACTAAATGAGCCATAGTATCGCAAATGACGCGGGTCGCCATTAGTGCCGTCATGTCACTAACGTCATAGGGTGGCGACACCTCCACGACTTCAAGACCGCATACGGTGGTATTTTGCACGATCTTTTTGAGTAAATATAAAACTTCGCGGGGCAGCAAACCACCAGGTTCGGGCCAACCAGTCCCAGGGACAAAGCCTGCATCAATACAATCAATATCAAAACTAATATAAACGCAATCTGTGCCATCTGTAGCCCTGGCTATAGCAAAGTCAGCCGCAGCATCTAAACCCATTTCACAAATATCGGTCACGGTCAAAATATTAGTAGCTCTTTCGCGGCATACTTTTACCCCTGGGCGAGGCACTTGCCAACCACCAATCCCCATTTGAACAAGATTTTTAGCAGGAGCATTTGCCATATTAGTCGCGTGAAACCAAGGGCAGGTGTGCATCCTTTCATCTAAGTCTGTCTCTTGAGTATCAGCATGACGATCAAAATGAATGATACCGACCTTTTTATCTCCTAAATGACGGCAGATAGCCCTTACTGTAGGAAAGCCAATGGAATGATCTCCTCCCAGAATAATGGGAAATGCACCAGAACTAAATACATGAGCCACCCCTTTAGAAATTTGATCGAAAGATTTTTCGTTATTAGCAGGAATAGTAAATATATCCCCGACATCGCATAAGGTGATTTGTTCTCGTAAATCAACTCCCAGCTCAAAATTATAGGGTGTATAGAGTGCAGAAATTTTACGAATACCTTGAGGTCCAAAACGAGTACCAGGGCGATAGGTCGTACCAGAATCGTGAGGAACCCCAATAATTGCTACATCATAATTACCCACCTGATTTACATTCTCTAGATAGGGAGCTTTTAAAAAAGTATTAATCCCTGCGTAGTGGGGTAATTCCCCTCTAGAAAAAGTGGAAATAGTGCGGTCTTTGATGCTGGAGGCTGCTTCTAAGCCATAGCTTAAACCCTGTTCTACTTCTTGTTGCCAGCCTGTCAAGGGCAATTGTCGTTCTTTTTCTAATGCTTGCTGTGCTTCGCTATTATATTCATCATTATTATTGTTACCGTTCGGTGCCGAAAATGGAGATTGATCGCTCATATAAATAACTATTCCTCAATAATCTTTGATGCAAAAAGCCCAGCAAGGACAACACTTTAGCACAAGTGCTGAATCCTCCCGGGCTTTTATCCCTCCGTGGAGCTACCTATATCTTAAGTACTGTTAATTTTAGGTTAGCCTGCTTCTCTTGGACCAGTCACTTATGAGCATTGCTTATAAATCGGAACCCTAGAAGCCTTCATCGATTTTTACTACTGAGTATTGTACTCGATTATTTTGCAAAAAATGTATTTTAGATTACTCAGATTAGCGATTTACATTAGTAATCACAGCTCAAATTACTTAGAAACTGATACCTTCTGGTTAAAGGATGCTAAATAATTATGCTCAACATCAGGCAAATTGTGTAGTACTTCATCCCAAGTTTGATAAGTCTGTAAGGTTCGGATAACTTCTGGTAGAGGTTCGGCGAACACATGCTGGCAGTCTATTTCTGCGACTAAGTTAATTTTAAAAGCCAGTTGTTCTTGAGGTGGATTAAATTGTGCATTGATACCTGGCTTATTGCCTCGGGCATCTAAACGATACCAGGCAAACTCGGACAGATATGCTGCATTGAATCCATGAAGAGAGTATGGCGCACCATTGTCGAACACGCTCAATCTTTGATAGCAAAATCCTGCTGGAATCGAATTAGCTCTTAGCAAGGCAGCTAGTAAATGACTTTTGGCAAAGCAGTAACCTGTTTGATGGTGCAAGACAGAGGATGCAGTGCAGGTAACAGGGTTTAGTTGATAGTCGCTACTGTGAGCGATATTATCTCTGACCCATTCAAAACAGGCTTTGGTAGTGGCATTAGTATCGGCAGAGGCTAATTGATGAGCTAGTTGCAAAATGTCTGGATCTTGCCAGTCAACAATTTCGGTTACGGCTAAATATTCTGACATTAATTCTTCTATAGTTGGCAGTTAATTATCTTTCTAGCATAAGAATCAATTCATAAAAATTCTTAGTAACAGTCAGAGAGACCCCGCGCTAGAAGCACGACAAAGGGCTTGCCCGCATGTGTTCCTCTGACTTCGTGAAAATATAAACTGAAGCGCTCAACTTTCTTCATACAGTCAAAAAATAGCGCTCAACATTTGGCACAATAGAGACAGGTATCGTATTCCATAACTCTTGAAGTTTTAACGTAAGATTTCTATTAAGAACGCAATCAAGATCAAAGTTTCAGATTTCAAAGCGATCGCAACTAGGCATGATATAAAGAAGCATTGTATCCTATCCCTTCTGCATGGAGTTATAAGGCGCAATCGCATTTCATGACATAATCAAAAATAGCGATCGCTTTGAACCATAACAAAAAGAATCGAGACTATTTATTATGCGATGTTAAATTGTCTGCTTGTTATTTAATTTCTGCCTAAATTCAACGCCATCATACTTCAGGTCTTTTAACTCAATTTCTTGATTTCCAACTAAGTATTTTTCAAAAAAATTCAAGTGATAATTGGTAATAATTTCACGGAATTCATATTTTTCTCTTTTGCCTATTCGATTCAAAAGATTTGCTTGTCTTGCTATAAATAGTGCATCTGAATAGCCTATATGTTGAGTATCATCTAAGGTCACTATATATGTATCTTTTGTATTGTATATATAAGTCGTTCTTGAAATATTTTTGATCACATGAGTACCTAAAAGCATAAAAGGTGTATTAATATCTTGATACAAAAAGTCTCCACAAGTTGCACCATCGATATTTATTCCAGCTACAAATCTAGGATCGTTTAAACAAGTCTGAGCAGCGGTTGCCCCTCCATAAGAATGACCTGTTACTCCAATACCCAAATTGAGCTTTAACTTATTGTTAAATATTGATTCTGGTTTCCCTTCGTTTAAAGTTTCTAATTGGTCAGCTACAAAGATAGAATCATCCACCCATATCTTTACATTGTTAGTTAAATCGTCATTATTTTTGAGAATATATTCGGCTACTTCCATTGCTTTGCTATCTGAATAATATTCTTTTGTAGATGCTGCAAATATTTTTCGGAAGTATTCTAAAGAAGTAATTGATTTCAAATTTTGCTGGATAGTTTCATCTATTTTTATTACCTTGCCATCTAAATATTTTACACCTGAAGACTCATAAGGATGATCAACAGAAACAACTATATATCCCGAACTAGCCAAATCAGAACATAATATTGTATTCTGCATTGCGTAACCACCATAACCATGGTTAAAAATAATGACTGGATACTTATCTTTACTTGATGCAATTGGTACATTTCTATAACAATTGGTCTTTACTTTTGCGACATTTTTTGAGATGAGTCCAAATGTCATTTTTCTCAGAGTCTCTAATAATTCTGGATCAGAGTAAGGTGCGCTGTCTTTGCCTTCATTACTTTCGGCTGGATAAAAAATAGTTACAGGAATTTTTCTAAATGCGTCATCTTTTTCAAATGAAAATACCTTTTTTCTACTCTTATCGGTAAAATCTAACTGCGTAATTCCCACA
>JBCCDL010000527.1:0-4818 GCA_039030815.1 Cyanobacteria bacterium P01_A01_bin.83
AGGAGTAAGCGGCTTAGTCGTACCCGATTTACCCCTAGAAGAAGCAGAAGCGCTACTGACTTCAGCAGCAGCAATCGGTATTGAAGTAACTTTGCTAGTAGCTCCTACAAGTTCTCAAGAAAGAATAAAAGCGATCGCTGCCAAATCTCAAGGCTTCATTTATTTAGTTTCGGTAACAGGTGTAACAGGGGTTCGCTCCCAGATGGCATCAGAAGTGAAAGACCTGGTAACTAACTTACATAACTCCACTAATAAGCCCGTCGGAGTTGGGTTTGGTATTTCCAGCCCCGAACAGGCAAAACAAGTTAAAGAATGGGGCGCTGATGCAGTAATTGTCGGTAGCGCGATTGTGCAACGTTTAGCAGATGGCACTCCAGAATCAGGATTAAAAGCGATCGCTGATTTTTGTCGCTCCCTTAAACAAGCGATCGCCTGAGATCAGAAACCCCAGGCGATTATGTCGGACTTTCAAAACGACGGCGCTGACTCTAACTTCGTCACAATCGATAATAATTGATAGCTGGAGTCTAAATTTAAATAAACTTTAAGATAAATTATTGACTAATAGTTTAACTACGATTGGTTCCTAGTTATCTTAATCACGCTAAAGATACCGCCGTGGCATAAATTAAGACTATGCACAACCATTAGTGCCGCTTTTTGAGCTGTCATTTGGTAATAGAGAACTAGGCAAATCTTCAAATTTTTTGTGAACTGCTTTGCAAAATTCTTTCATTTGAGCCACTGTCATCGTTGGTTCAGCCTGTCCTTTTTCCCAACGACGAATTGTGGAAACAGCTACGCCAATTTCCCTAGCAAGTTGCTCTTGTGATAGCTTGACGCTTAATCTTAATCTCTTGAATGGGGAATTTGTTTCTTGATGTTGATGTTTTTTAGGTCTGGTCATGATATGGTTACAATCCTCAATTTAGATAGAGAGTGATAGATATTAGTTTTTTAGCAGCAAAAACTTTCATATTAAAGTTGAGTTTCAGTTTTTTTGGTTACTGCTGCTCAATCAATAATAGAAAAAAATACTCCAAGTCAGAAATCAGAGCTTTAGCTGCTATAAAGTAATAGATAGAATAAACAATCAAGTATATTTTGGTTACTGTACCAATAAAATATGAGTAAATACTGACTTGAAAGAGATAGATTGCCTATAGCCTCATGATTAATATTAATGTCTTACTATAGAGCAAAATCACAATTATTTGAGACTTAAACGCTCTATTTATACGCTCAATTTTGTCCCATATTAACAAATAAACAATATAAGACTATTGGCAAAAATACCGAATTTTGTATTGATTATAAATTGAAATTTCAGCATATTTAGCTTCTTTTTATTTGAATTAGCTATGGAGTAAAAGTCTTAGAAGTTAGGTGTACATGAGCGTGTTCGCTGGTTTTGACGCATTGTTACATATATATTACAAATATAATAATATTTATGGATATTATGTTTAACTTGGCAAGCTGACTCACTCAAGAAAACAGCAGCAAAACTTGCGGTTATTACTGTTTACTCTGCAACAGAATACTATTGGTATCTAACAACCTCAGTAGAGTATCTCCCTCGCAAAATATTTTAAAACCATTATTTTATCGATTATAATATAAGGCGATCGCGGTTTTGCCTATGAATTTAGCAAGTGAACTATTGGCAAGGGATTTGACTTATTATTGTGCTTTGAAGAAGCTATCGTAATTGCCAAAGGTATTGCGCAATTACTCAAAAGAATTATTGCAACAGAGGGAAATACTACCTCGATTACCCTGTTCTCTTGTCTGATGATAAATATGTTAACTTAAGCCAATAGAATCAGATTCTTCTTCATTCGTGATCTTTTCATACCTCCAGAATCTCCCCTTGTTCTAAAATGCCGATCGCGTCACAATAAAGGAAAGTATATATACTCAATATATTTATTAAATAAGTTTTGTATTTCTAGAGCGAATGTTATTACAAGCAGAAACTAATAAGATAGATGCTCATAGCCACTACTGTGACCTAGCTATTGTTGGGGGCGGTATTGTGGGTACCACCCTAGCGGCGGCGTTAAAAGATTCTGGCTTAAAAATTATTCTGATTGAAGCGCGACCCCTAGAAGTGACGGTAGCGAAAACCCAAGCCTATGCTTTTTCTCCTTTATCTAGCTATATCTATGAAGGGATTGGCGTTTGGCAAGATATTTTTCCTCACATCGGCAAATATCAGCACATTAGTTTGACCGACGCTGATTATGAAAAGAAAGTGCAGTTTGCAACCAAAGATTTGCCTGGAGAGCATTTAGGTTATGTAGCCCAGCATAATGTAGTAATCTCAGCTTTACATAAATATCTAGCAGACTGTGATAACGTTACCTGGTTCTGTCCTGGAGAAGTGACAAATGTAGCCACAGGGAAAGAACTTTCCACAATAGAAGTAAACCTAAAGGGGCAACAACATTCAATCAAAACTCGACTGGTTGTCGGAGCAGATGGAGCGCGATCGCATATTCGTAATTTAGCAGGTATTAAAACTCGTGGCTGGAAATACTGGCAGTCTTGTGTGGCGTTTACAATCAAGCATACTGCTCCAGAGAATAATACGGCATTTGAACGTTTTTGGCCTAGCGGTCCGATGGGAGTATTACCGTTGCCAGGAAACCGCTGTCAGATTGTTTGGACACATCCCCATGAGGAGGCTAAAGCATTAGCTGAATTAGACGAATCAGCTTTTCTGGAAAAACTACAGGTTTATACTGGAGGTAGTTTAGGAAATTTAGAACTAGTTAGTAAGCGCATGGTCTTTCCTGTGCAATTAATGCAGTGCGATCGCTATATTCAGCCACGTTTAGCTTTGATTGGTGATGCAGCACACTGCTGTCATCCTGTGGGGGGACAAGGGTTAAATATGGGAATTCGCGATGCGGCTAGTTTAGCCCAGATTTTACAAACGGCTAATCACAAAGGTCAGGATATTGGCACAGTAAAAGTTCTTAAACGCTATGAGGGCTGGCGCCAGATAGAAAATTTGGCAATTTTGGGTTTTACAGATCTGCTAGACCGCATGTTTTCTAATAATTGGTTCCCAGTAATTGTGTTGCGTAGACTAGGACTCTGGATTCTGAATTATTTAAAACCGCTGAGAATTTTGGCGTTAAAGCTAATGACAGGTTTGTTGGGTCGCAAACCAGAGTTAGCCCGAAGGTAGTAATTAGCTGAGGGAAAGCTGCAAGCCAAACGAGGGGAACGATCAATGTTATTATCAGAGGTTGTAATCAACACAAAGTTACAGCTCAAGTCTTAGGGGAAATGATTTATTTTCCTTCAATTTCAAGTAATTGGTAACTAACTACAAAACTAAGATCGCACACTATGATTCACGATATATTCATGCCCGCCCTCAGTTCCACCATGACAGAAGGTAAGATTGTCGAGTGGGCTAAATCTCCTGGGGATAAAGTAGAAAAAGGGGAAACAGTCTTAGTGGTGGAGTCGGATAAAGCCGACATGGACGTAGAATCATTCAACGAAGGCTACCTGGCAGTAATTATGGTGGAAGCAGGACAAGAAGCTCCTGTCGGAAGTGCGATCGCTCTAATAGCGGAAACTGAAGCCGAAATTGAAGCGGCAAAGAAACAAGCGGCATCACACATGGCAGGGGGCAGCGCACCTGAAAAAGCGGCTCCTGTAGCTGTGACTGCACCTGTAGAAGTTAGTACTGCTAGCGTGTCTAGCAATGGTAGTAATGCCAAAAGTTCAGGCAGAACCGTTGCTTCCCCAAGAGCCAAAAAGTTAGCGAAACAATTGGGCTTAGATTTGAAGACTCTTCAAGGTAGTGGTCCCTATGGTCGCATTACGGCAAAAGATGTTGAGCAAGCTTCGGGTAAACCTGTATCTGCTCCTGCTGCCACTCCTGTTGGTGTTGCCCCGAGCGCTACAGCTAATGCTGCTCCTGCTGTGGTGGCTGCACCTGTGACCCCAACTGCCACTCCTGCAACTGCAACTGCGGAAGTTACTCCAGGAGAAACTGTACCACTAAACACCTTGCAAAAAGCAGTGGTACAGAACATGATGACAAGTTTGCAGGTACCTACTTTCCATGTGACTTATACGATTAATACTGATGCTTTAGACCAACTCTATCGTCAGATTAAGCCTAAAGGGGTAACTATGACGGCATTGCTAGCAAAAGCGATCGCCCTTACCTTGAAAAATCATCCTGTAGTTAATGCCAGCTACGCTCAAGATGCAATTAGCTACAATTCAGAAATTAATGTAGCTGTAGCCGTAGCAATGCCCGATGGTGGTTTGATTACACCAGTATTGCGTAATGCCGACCAGATAGATATTTATTCTTTATCTCGCACTTGGAAAGATTTGGTTGCTCGCTCACGTTCTAAGCAATTACAGCCTGAAGAATATAGCACTGGTACATTTACCTTATCTAACTTGGGTATGTTTGGCGTTGATAATTTTGATGCTATTTTGCCCCAGGGACAAGGTGCAATCTTGGCAGTTGGGGGTTCTAAACCTCAATTGGTAGCTGATGATTCGGGCATGATGGGTGTTAAACGCCAGATGAAGGTCAATATTACTGCGGATCATCGTATTATCTATGGCGCACAGGCGGCAGCTTTCTTAAAAGATCTTGCTACTTTACTCGAAACTAATACTCAATCTTTGACTCTGTAAGTCTGATTGATGGTTTTATTTGGCGAGGGGCGACTTAGTAGATGGCTTTAGATAGCTGATTACTAATCGCTCCTACTCAAAAAATTATTGTTTCTCAATACGCCAGATGGTAGATCGATTTCTCTACGAAAAATC
>JBCCDL010000528.1:0-4801 GCA_039030815.1 Cyanobacteria bacterium P01_A01_bin.83
AAACCCACAGCCTCACGCCTCTGACCTTCCAAACAAAGGGCTTGCCCCCATGTCCTCATTGCATCACTTTTCTAATATATCAGCTCAAAAACGACCAAGACTTCAAAAGCTTACTACGGTAATCCTCAAACCTGAAACTGACGATGGTCACAAACAAGTGGCGATAGCAACAAAACGGCTCCAGGGAATTTTAGCAATTAAACCATCATCTTTGCAGTCTCTTAAGGGACATCCATCTCAACTACAACAGTGCTGTAATGCTGTAGCTCAAACTGATGGAGAGACTATTTATCTGATCGACACCACCAAGTTTTTAGAACAGTTACATCGACGCTCAATCTTAGTCTCTGCTTAGATTAATTGCATATATTAAATTATTAGGAATCAAGTCTATGTCTGATAACTCTGGAGATATTGTCAATAAAATTGTGGAGGCAAACGCCTTAGAAAGCGCTGGTGATGTCGAGGCAGCGGTCGCCCTTTATCAAGAAATTTGGGAGCAAGACCCAGGTGGCAACTACGGAGACGTAGCCCAACAGGCATTATACAACCTAGAATCAAATTCCCCCAAACCAAGTAAATCTACTCAACCACAGCAGATTTCGACAAATCAATCTGACTTAAAAACGGCAGGTGATGATGACGATCTTGTTAACAAAATTGTGGAGGCAAACGCCTTAGAAAGCGTAGGTGATGTCGAAGCGGCGACCGCCCTTTATCAAGAAATTTGGGAGCAAGACCCAGGTGGCAACTACGGAGACGTCGCTCAGCAGGCATTGGATAACTTGCAGCAGAGAGCCATCAAGACTGTCATTGAAAATAAACAAGTCAAATCTGGCTCCTGGTGGTCGAGATTAAGTATTAAAGCCAAAACTAGCTTCATCTTAACTGGTGTCGCTTTGACTTCCAGTATCGGTATCAGCACAGTGGCTTATATTTTAGCAGATAAAACTATTAATCAAAACATTAATACAATCCAATTGTCTCAGTCGCAGACTTTGGCGAAAGAAATCGCTTTATTTATGCGCGACCGTCGCAGCGATATCCAAGCTTTATCTGGTTTAGGAGTATTTGCCGATCCTCAACTGAGAGCAAACTCTACTCTTGAGCAAAAACAAAATATTTTAAAGCGGTATCTTGAAGCTTATGGCGTTTATAACAGCATTGCAATTTTCGATCTTCAAGGAGATTTAGTGGTTAATTCTTCAGGAAAACCCGCCAGCAATCATAAGAACCACATTTATTTCCAAGAAGCACTAAAAACAAAACAACCCTTTATCGGTCAACCAAGATTATCGAAAAGTTCAGGAATATATGCTGTATACACTGCCGCCCCGATTAAAGATACGCAAACGGGAGAAATAATCGGTGTTATTAGAGCAAGAATGCCAGTAGCTAATTTGCAAGATATTATTACTGTGGGTGAAGCAAGCAAAGCATATTTATTAGATGCTCAAGGTCAAGTTTTCCTAGCGTCTAACGAACAAGAGCAACAGCAGTTATTAGCATTAGAAAGTAACCAAACTGCCCTATCTTCCTTTTTTGATTTCTATCAAGAATTACAACAAGAATTGAATCGCCGACAACAAAACAAAGTCTCTATAAAAAGTAGACAGAAAAAAGCTATCGAACAAAAATCCGTATTTTCGGGACAGGAAGAAACCGCATATCTTACGACCTTTAACCAAATCGATACTGATTTCTTCAGAGAAACGCCAGATTTAGGCTGGAGTACGGTGATTGCAATTGACAATGACCTTGCTTTTGCCGCTCAAAAACAATTATTACAAGTATTTATCTTGGGTACTGTTGTTGCAGGATTGATAGTTGCAGCTCTGTCTAGATTGATTGCCCAAAGAGCAACTCAGCCCATCATAGAAGCTGCTGCTGCGGTGAAGCAAATGGGGCAGGGAAATCTCGGCGTTAAGCTGAAGGTATCAGGAGAAGACGAGTTGGCAGATTTGAACTCTAACATTAATAAAATGGCGGGACATATCAAAGACTTACTATTTACTCAAGAAGAGGAGACTAAACAACAACGTCGTGAGAAAGAACAACTTCAGCAAGGAGTTATGGGTTTGCTGCTAGACGTAGAAGGAGCGCAGAAGGGAGATTTGACCGTAAAAGCACAGATGACTGATGGTGTTGTTGGCTCAATTGCCGATGCTTTTAACGCGACTATGAACAAATTACGGGGGCTGTTACAGCAAGTACAGGTGGTCTCTAGTGAAGTTGGTCAACTGTCACTAAAAGGTGAGGATTCGGTACGTCAGCTTTCAGAATCTGCTCTCAAACAAACTCAAGAAATCGACCAGGCATTAAGCAGTATTGATGAGATTAATTATTCTGTAGAAATCGTAGCTAACTATGCCCAAGAAGCGGCAACAATTGCTCGCCATGGTTCGATTCAAGCTAAGGAAGGAGATCTAGCGATGGATGCTACAGTAAATAGCATCGAGAAAATTCGTGATACGGTAGCCAATACCTCCAAAAAGGTAAAACAGCTCGCCGAATCGTCTCAAGAAATTGCCCAAATTGTGGAAATTATTTCGGGAATTTCAGAGAAGACAAACCTATTAGCGTTTAATGCCTCAGTAGAGGCAGCAAGAGCAGGGGAACACGGTGAAGGATTTAGAATTGTTGCCGAAGAAGTTCGTCGTTTGGCAGATCGAATCACAGAAGCAACCAAAGATATTCAACAACTGGTAAGTACAATTCAGCAGGATACAACTACTGTTCTCCAGGGTATTGAAACTAGTACATCGGAGGTAGTCAATGGGACTGAGCTAGTTCGCATGACCAAGACTAATCTTAGAAGTTTGGCAGAAACTAGTAAGCAGATTGATGAATATCTCAACTATATTTCTACTAGCACTACAGATCAGACCAACACCTCGCGACTAGTCAATCAAAAAATTAGTGGGATTGCTACGGTAGCTAAAACCAACTCTAGCGAGGCACAGCAGGTAGTGCAATCATTAAAAACTTTGGTATCAGAAGCCGAAAATCTTCAGTCTTCGGTCTCACAATTTAAGCTGGAAGCCTAAAGCCTGATGAGCAAAATTAATTAATACGACATGAGAGTTAACTTTTAATTTGTCTTTTAATTTCTTTCAACTTCTCTCATGGCACCTATAGCAATACATAACTCAGTTAGGAAATGGTTGAACACTAACCACTACCCACTAACCACTAACCACGAACCACGAGCAATTTACATAGCCTTGTCTTCTTCCAACCTTGTACGACTATAAAATTATTCCTCTCCCAGAAAACCTAAAATGAGTTCTCAGTTAGATCCTGCAATTCTCGCTGCTATTACCGCCGAAGCACGTCAATGTTTTTTAGACGAGGATGCCCCAGAGTATCTGCAATTATTAGAATCGGGTTTGACTGACCGCGAGCATCCCGATTACAATGCCTTGTTGCGGGCGGCTCATTCTCTAAAGGGTGGTGCGGGGTTAGCATCTCTTCCCAGCTTGCAGCAACTGGCGCATAAGTTGGAAGATGTCTTGGTGGGGTTACAGCAGTCACAAATTCCTGAGGTGGAATTAGCTTGGGCTTTAGTGGAAAAAAGTATTGATGAAGTGGGATATGTTATTAGTCAGGCACATACAGACGAGGATGCGATCGCTAATCCTGAATTGATTGTGGCACTGGAGGCTCTAGTTGCCTCTGAATCTGAACCTGAAGCGTCTTCACAGCAGGAGTTTAGTAGTGATCATAATCAACTAATTCGCCAGACTCTCACCGAAGAATTAGACAACAGCTTTGTAGTAATCGAAGAGTTGTCAATTGATGCCCCAGTGGCAGTAGTTGAACCATTATTGACTAGTTTGGTTGATGAATGTAGTTTTTTGGCAGACACTTTAGAGCTTCCTTGGTTACAGGAGGCAGTAGCTCCCATCCCTGAGTCATTAAAATCCGATCCTACAGAGGCATTATTACTTACTCAACAAATTATCTCTCAATTAAGAATAGAGATTGATCAGTATTTGTACAGTTTAGAATCAGCTCCCCAGGCTGCCGCCCCCTCAATAAACGCCAATCATGATTTAGTAGCTCAAACCTTAAATCAAGATCTCGAAGAACTGTGTCAGGCGATCGCAGATTTGGCAATGGACACCCCAGAATCAGTCATCATAGAAGCTTTAGAGAGCTTTACCGATGAATGTACCTTTTTGAGTGAAACTTTTGATCTACCATGGCTAGCACAGGCTGTAGCTCCCGTAGTAGAGATTTTAGTTAACTGCGAACCCCTCGAAGCGCTGCTGACGGTACAGGAGTTAGTGGGAGAAATTCGTCAACAACGAGATCTTTATCTAGCACAGACTGAACCCGAGACCGCTTCTGAGCCTGATGCGATCGCAATTAGTGAATTTGTAGCAGGTGATGAGTCTGAATTTTTTACTGATAGTGAAGCTGGCGCTTTCGATTTTGCCCAATTAGAAGGAGATACCGAACTATCAACGGTAATGTTTGCCCCTCCCGCAACATCCCCTGAGAAAATATTAGCCAAAGTAGTAGAATCCTCTAAGCCCGCCCCTAGTAGCCAGGTAAAAATTTCCCTGGAAAGACTAGAGGATATGACTAACAACGTGGAAGAATTAATCCTCAGTCAGTCCCGCATTGGTCGTCAACAAAAAGTTCTAAACCAAGCAAATCGTCGTTTGCGATCGCTTACTCGCCAGTTTGAACCGATTCGAGAACAGATCCAAAGTATGTACGACCAGCTTGCAGTCAGCTCTATTGGTAGTTCATCAGAGGAGAATGATTTTGATGCCTTAGAAATGGATCGTTA
>JBCCDL010000529.1:0-4789 GCA_039030815.1 Cyanobacteria bacterium P01_A01_bin.83
AATTCCCTGTTGTGTAACTTCAACCTTTTGCGATTTAGCGATCGCCCAACCAAGACCTGTGCCAAGAGAAATTAATACTCCAGCGATAGCAATGTCAACAATTTTAGGTGTAGCGTTCCAAAACCTTTGATGATTAAAATTTATTAGCTGTATTGTACAAATAAAGGTAAAGATAGTTCTCCTAACTGTCGTAGTTTCGCCATTGCTTGCTCAAACTGAATAAAGCGATCGCAAATTAGCTCAACTGTGCTATCACTACTCAAAGTACAAGTAAATTCAAGCAATTCCCAAAATAATAACTGTCTTGTCTCCCACCAACAACTAACAACTAATAACTAACAACTAAACGATCTAAACTTGCCAGATAACAGTAAGCTTGATAGATGGCGTATGTAGCAAAGAATCAATGGCAACCATAAACGATAATTATCTCAAATTAGCAGCAGGGTATTTATTCCCTGAAATCGCACGTCGGGTAAGTGCTTTCGCAGCAGATAATCCCGATGCACCGATCATTAAATTAGGTATTGGCGATGTGACCGAACCCTTACCTGCTGCCTGTCGCGATGCAATAATTGAAGCGACCCACGAAATGGGCGATCGCGCAACCTTTAAAGGTTATGGGCCTGAACAGGGATATCTGTGGTTAAGGGACAAAATTGCCCAACAGGACTTTCAAGCCCGTGGTTGTGATATAGATGCATCGGAAATCTTTATCTCAGACGGTTCTAAGTGTGATTGCGGTAATATTCTCGATATTTTTGGCAAGGATAATAAAATTGCCGTGACCGATCCTGTTTATCCTGTGTATGTCGATACTAACGTGATGGCTGGGCATACAGGGGAAGCCCAAGATGGTAAGTACGAAGGCTTAGTTTACTTACCGATTACTGCGGATAATGATTTTACTGCCGAAATTCCTACCGAAAAAGTAGACCTAATCTATCTTTGTTTCCCTAACAATCCTACAGGTGCTACTGCCACAAGAGAACATCTTCAGGCTTGGGTGGATTATGCTAAACAACACGGCTCATTAATTTTGTTTGATGCCGCATACGAAGCCTTTATTACTGATTCTGATTTACCTCATTCAATTTACGAGATTGAAGGGGCAAAAGACTGTGCGATCGAGTTTCGTTCTTTCTCCAAAAATGCGGGCTTTACAGGTACTCGTTGCGCCTTTACCGTAGTTCCCCAAAATTTAACGGGTAAAGCCAGTGATGGTTCTGATGTTAAGCTGTGGCAACTGTGGAATCGTCGTCAAGCCACCAAGTTTAATGGTGTTTCCTACATCGTACAGCGGGGTGCCGAAGCGGTTTATTCTGATGCGGGACGCAAACAAACCCAAGAATTAATTAGCTTTTATCTGGAAAATGCTAAAATTATTCGTGAACAGCTAACCACAGCAGGGATTCAAGTTTACGGTGGTACAAATGCTCCCTATGTGTGGGTTAAAACCCCCGATGGTTTATCAAGCTGGGACTTCTTTGATAAATTACTTTTAAACTGCAATGTCGTTGGCACCCCTGGTTCTGGTTTCGGTGCTGCTGGGGAAGGCTATTTCCGTATTTCGGCATTTAATAGTCGAGATAACGTCAACGAAGCGATGAAGCGAATTACAGAAAAATTCACAGCCTAATCCACATTCCCAATATCTGAATTAAAAAAGCGATGCAGCGCGGTCTTGGGGGTTTCCCTCATGAGCGACTGCATCAAGAAGCGATCGCTATATACTATTTAATAAGTAAGCGATCGCTCTATTGCTATAAATTAAGGCAATACTAAAAATAGCGCTACATACAAATTTAATGTACTAAACAAATAAAGCTAAGAGCTAAAAGCTAAAAGCTACGAACTAATAACTTTTCAGCGAAGTTAATTCGCACTAAGCGTATTAAATAGATAAACCCAGGTTCAATCCCAACACAGCATGAGCCACCATAATTAACAGTGCTGCACTACCGACATATGCATGAACAGTTCTGGCGGTTTCTTTATTACCAATAAATCCTGTAGCTGCAATTACCGCATTCACCGTCAATAAGGCAATAACTACTGTCCCTGTAACAAAGTGAGGGCTTTCTAGAATAGGTTGTCCTTGCATTACCAGAGACAAGACACCACCTGTATATCCCAAAACCAAAAAGAGATACATTAAAGGCGCGATTTTTCGATGATCGGCTTTATTTTTGACTGCAACTTCAGTATTAGTTGCCGCTAACGTTCTACCACGCCATCCTGCCAATGCCACAGCGGTACCCATGACAAATACGACAGTTCCCATCATCACAGGATGTCCCCAATGCACAATCGGTTCTGGTGTTCCTAAACTACTAAACCAATTAGCGATCGGCTCTATGGATGCTCTTAAATTACTCATTGATATTTACTGCTTTTGTCTATGTTGCTTCACTAAACTTAACAAGTCTATCAATAACTATACATAAAAGCAGCTTTTATTTTAGTCAGTAATGACTCAGAATTGATTATCAGTAACAACTAAAGAAAAAAGCAATCCTCGTTCCTCGTTCCTTGCTCCTTGTTCCTTATTCACAAATGGGTCTCAGGTACCAACTTACGGGAGTTTTGTAGGTTAAGAGGAATTTTTATTTTTAAGGGTTGTTTGAGGGTATCCTCTGCATCCAAAAGAGCCAGGCTTTCTAGCAAGGCATTTCTCACTACTGGCGCTTGAGGTTCAGCTAACATCAGGCGATAATACTCAATTGACTGCCAATAATAATCGGCAGGTAAGCGGTGACTAACTAAAAGTCGAGTTAGCTGTCGAATTGCTACTAAACGCTTCAGGCGATCGCTATGGCTTAAATCTGCTAATAATTGCTCTAGTTTAGCTTCGATGGATCTAGTTTTCTTACCCTGTAAAGACCACCATAATAAAGCTAAAGTACTTAAACTCATAATGCCCTGAAGTATGCTGCCCGTAGCTAACCATTGATTCTCTGCATCAGCCCAAATCGATGCTGCCAGATAGGTGCAAAAGGCTCCAGATGCTCCTGTACCTACAGCCACAGCTAGCTGACGATTAGAGCCAACCAACATCCCCTGTAATTTTTGCCAATACTTTTGCCAATGGGAATTTTGCAGCAAATAGCAGCCAGACATTAAGCTAATGCCAACAGTGGTAGCCAGGAATAACTTCCAGTTTAGCCACCATAATAGAGCTACAGTAACCAAACCAAGTATCCATCCACCAATGCGGCGTAACTGCCGATTCTTGGCAATTAAAATCCCAATTCTAAATATATGTTGCCAGCTAGATTTTGCTTGAGACACTAAAGACTTACCAATCCTATCCGATACAATATAATATCAATTTTCACGCATTGCTGCTTTTTGAACAAAATAGTATTGAGTTAGTTAAATTTCCTTGTGGCGCGAAAGTACACTAAAAGGAAAGAGCATATATTTTAGCCGAACAATTGATTATTTAACACTTGGTTATTTGGTAGGAGAGCGAGCGCCATATTAAGAAAATAAACTCTATATCCATTTTTTAATTTGCAATCATTGCGATCGCTTAAAATTACTTTTTTGTTTTTCTTGAATCGTTTATGTATCTCTAACTATAGTTCCTTGATGATACATAATTTTCCAGCCGTTACTACACCTTTGCCAGAGAGTCGCTCGGCGAGTTATCCGCTCTTGTTGAATCAGGGTATATGTTAATAGATAGTTATTTGGAGCAATCTCGCGACAATAAAAATCTTTTGTGTTCCAATTATTCTCTGGGGGTGAATGTATACCACAATACTGCGGATTTTCGTATCTTTTGACGACTTCCGCTAATACATACTCTCGATTATATCGGCGACCAGAAGCTCCAACTTCCCAAAATTCTTCGTCAGTCATGTTTTCAAAGTCTTTTCGTGTTATGCCAAACTCAGGATGATGAAAAATTGGTTCTCGTTGTTTAAGTTCTTCTAAAGTATTTATATGCTCGGCATTAGTTATAAACTTGGGAGGACAATCGTTATATTGATTGTTATTTTCTGGGATTTTTTTAACCATAAAATACGAACTAATCGTTTGAGAAAGATTATGAAGATTGTATTTTAAAATTGTTCATAATGACCGCCGAGCGCAAATATATAGATATATCGGTCATCAAACTTGTAAATTAGGCGATCCTTTGGCGATAATCTTCTCGACGCAGCGCATACGCGCAGATCGCCGTCTTCGACGACTGGCGAATCTCCGATTCGCGCACCTGATAAATTGTGCTTTAGTGGTTTTGGTTTGCCCAATCCTTCTGCTGGATCTCCTCTCAACATTTCTTTGAGAATTTTACCAAGATTTTTATGTAATTTGCGGTCTTTGGTTCGCAATTCTTCGTATACTTGCCGAACATCCACAGGTTATTAATAAAGCGATCGCCGATATGTTTTGTAAACTTTAACTAATTATATATAAAAAAAATTTGAATTTCTCCTCTTACTGTAATGAACATTTTTTTAGAAACCGAACGACTTATTTTACGCAACCTAAGGGAAGAAGATCTTGATAGTTTAGTGGAGTTAGATAGCGATCTTGAAGTAATGCGCTATATCAATGGAGGAATTGCAGTTAGTCGTCAAGCGATCGCCGATAATTTTTTACCTTACGCTAAAAGTTACGACATGCAACCAAATTATGGTTTTTGGGCGATGGTAGAAAAATTCGGTCAAGAATTTATTGGTTGGATCTTTTTGCGTCCAGAAGTAGATTTTGAATTGTTACGACAGTTGAATCTTGCCGAATTAGACGCGACAGAAATAGGCTACCGTATTCGGCG